>JAILKU010000095.1 GCA_024693505.1 Bacteroidaceae bacterium
TACTACGAGCTACTGCCGATGCTGTGCGACAATGCCCGCTTCCTCTTCGACTTCGGGAAAATGCTCTCGGCACAGGAGCGGTGGAACGACAGCAATGCCATACTGAGGCAGGGCGAGAGGGTCAGCGCCGACCCTATGTTCTGCATCGTGCAGGGCAACAACTACAAGGCCATGGGGGCGTGGGAAGAGGCGGAGGCGATGTACCGGAGGGCTTTCTGCATCCTGCCCAACCGCATGTACCCGCTCTATCAGCTCATGCTTCTCTATGAAGAAGCGGATCAGAAAGACAGGATGAGGAACATGGCAAGAACCATACTGGGCTTCAGGCCGAAGGTGGAGTCGAAGGCCACAAGAGAAATGAAGGAACAGGCAAGGAGGAGGCTAAGGGTATGAGAGTCAGAGCAATGTTTTATAATCTGATGCTGCAGGGCAGGGAACCTGCGGAGGATGACTGGCTGGCACTGGGCAGTTCGGTGGAGCATACCTGGCCCGGCTTCCATGACGAGATCATGCAGGGACAGCCGCTGCGTCAGGTAGAATACCGCATGTGCCTGCTCATGAAGGTGGGGTTCCTCGACAAGGAAATAGAGTTCCTGCTGGGGTACGGCCAGAAGTCGCTATCCATGGTCAAGCGCCGCGTCTTCAGGAAGATATACGGCACCGGCGGGCCGGCAAGGGAACTGAAGCAAAGGATAAGGGCATACGGGCATTAAGCCTGTCTGGGGAATTCAAGAACTGATGGCAACAGGAGCCCACCGCCGAGTGCACGAGGCCAAGAGGCCAAAGCGTTTACATTTTTCCCTGACTTGTTTACTTTTTTACAAAAAATTCTTTGGCGGTATAATTTATTCGCCCTACCTTTGCAGACGAAAATAACGCCTAAGGGCATTATATTTAAATTTTAACTAATAAAACAATGAAAAAAGTGATTCTAAAATCCACCCTTGTTGTGGTCACAGCTACCCTGACTGGGATCTGTGGAGTGAAAGCGTATGAGAAGTATCAAACCAGCAAATTAGCAGAGAACACTCTGCTCATGCAAAACATCGAGGCGCTAACGGGAGATGAGGGAAATGGCATGGTTTCAATAATTGACCCTTTAACGACAAGAACGTGCTACACAGCTGCTGTTGATCCCAATGATTATCATATTGAGCAATACTACGATGAAGAATCTGGTGAGACTTATGAAATAAGGAAATACAGACATTATTACGTAACCTATCAGGCGTACAAGTGCAAGTACGTTTCGTATGATGAAGTTCTATGGCATCCTCTATGTCCCCCAACCGAACATTGCGAAACTTGCCAACCTGGCGATTATACTTCACAGCCAATACCTAGTGAATGGTATGACTGATTGCTTATAAGTTATAGATTTTAAGAAATAAATGTTTTGCATGAAAACATCGAAGAGTGTTTTAGCCCTTGCTTTAGCTTCAACAGTTCTCATGAGCTGCGGAAAGGCCGCACAGGAAAAGGAGCCAGACTCCTGTGAGATAAGCGTGAACTGGGAAGGCGTGGAGAAAGACGTTTCTTTTGCTGACGAGTTCACCGACTTTGAGATTATCCCCCTGGGAAGCACTCAGGATTGTCTGCTGGGAAACCCCATAAAACTGGCTGTCACGGACAATGCCTTTTATGTCCTCGACTATGCCCAGAACCAACGCATCCTGGCCTTTTCCCCCGACGGCAGCTACCTTGGCAAGATAGGGGAATCAGGGCATTCCAGCAGCGAATACGTCTCCATACAGAATTTCAATGCTAATGAGAAAGGAGACTCCGTGGCTGTTATCGACCAGAGGTACATAAAGCTATATGACCGGACAGGCTGTTTCCTGAGCTCCAAAAAGGCGGTCACAGCCTACGGGGGCGATGACATACTGTTGGTACCAGGAGGATTCTACACGGCTATGTTCCACCGGTTCCAGGACAATCACATGGCAGTATTCTACGACCTGCATTCGGGGGAGAACAAGGCGTTTATCGATGTGGATACCGATGTAATAGGACATAACCACCACGCAGCGAACCTGCATGCCTTGCAAAGGGACGGCAGTAAAATCTGCTTGTTAGACGTATTCTCATCAACCTTTTTCCTCCTCAACAACGGGCAATCAGGGGCAATAAGCAGATATACCCTGACATCGCCAGGCATGATGACCGAGGACAAGGCACGCGAACTGGTTAACAACGGGAATCCGACAGACGTACCAGATGAAGCCGTCAATTCATACATCTTCGCTGAGGGCGCCATTTGGGGGACAATGCTCAGGTCGCATCGCCAGTATGATTTCCATCTAAGCCTCGACAACGGGGAACTCACTCTATACAGTCATACCCCGATGAACTACGACTTTGCCGCATACCATGGCGGATACTTCTACAAGCTCATCCCGGCAGAACACCTCCTGGACATCATGAACGTGGCTAAGCCATATATGCAGGACATTCATGACATGCTAAAGGACGCCTTTACGCCATTGACGGATTCTATCAAGGAGGATGATAATTTCTACATACTGAGGATGAGGTTGAGATAGCGGGTTAAACCTTCGTACCCGCTATTTGTCAAGAATTATGACCCAATACAAAATCAAGTTAAAAATAGGTGTGAAAAGCTCCCTGCCCAGGAATAATATTTCGCCAGGCAGGGAGCCTTAATAAGCCCTTTAGGGGCGTTTGAAGATCTATTGGTCAATTCGGCACCGGCGGGTCGGCCAAGGAACTGAAGCAAAGGATAGTGGAGTACAAGCAGGAAGAATAGAGGCACTGGCAATCAATACATTACATAATGTGTTTTCTTTTTCATCGAAGAATATTTGGAGGAATATTATAATTACCCGACCTTTGCAGTCAGAAACAACGCCAAAAGGCATTATTATCAATATAAATTATTGGATTTATGAAGAAATTGATTTTGAAATCCGCCCTAACGGTGGTAACAGCAGCCCTGACAGGACTCTGCGGAGTGAAAGCGTATGAAAAGTATCAAACCAGCAAATTAGCTGAGAACACCCTGCTCATGCAAAACATCGAGGCGCTAACACAGGGTGAAGGTGAAGGAGATGACACCTCTTATGGATGTTCAGGATCACCAATCTATTTGTATTCAGAGTTATGCCAAGGTACTACACAACTTCGAATTCACTGGTACGAAAAGATTGACCAGACACAAAATGTTAAATATAAAAGATGTGTTGCCTATGGTGATGGAAGTGTAGAAGGAATACATTATAGTAATCCTTTTGATTTAGAATATGGGGAACCCAAGTTGGAAAAATGTTTAGGGTCGAGATATCATATCAACGTCGTTCAATAGGAGACTAATATATGAAATACGCTGCCAAACTACTTTTAACCTGTATGTGCATATGCTCTTTGTGCATGTGTACCTCTCCCACTCGTAAAAAAAGCAAAAAACTGCATGTGGAATATAAAGAAATAAAAGAAGAGGTTGCGACTTACGTTGACAGCCTATTTGTTCTCAAGCCAGACAATCCGAACAGCGAAGCATACCTTGGCAGCTTTGAACGCTTGCTATCTCTGCCAGACCGTATATATGTAGTAGACAGAAAGGGGAATAAGGTAGTTGCATTCGACCACAATGGAAAGTTCATCGCCTCAACCCAGCCAAGAATGGGCCGAGGAAAAAATGAATATATCCGAATTATGGACGCTGCAGCGGACATAAGCACTGAAAGGGTGTATATATCCTGCGACTCTCCCTATCAGATTATGATTTGCGACAGAGATTTAAATGTCATTGAATGCATCAGAATGGATGATTTCTTCAAAGAAATTGCAATAGACGGGAATTATCTATACGCCATACTGAGAAGCGAGGACAAGAATGGCGGATATGAGCTACGATGTTATGACAAAGAAGGACTTTCCGGAGAGTACCACACGCTTCTTAATTACAATAAGGTAATACAAGGAGTGGGAGGATTCGGAAAATCCTTGACGTCGAACGGGACGGATGTCTACGTCTGTATGCCTTTTGACAATATTATTCACCAGCTGAAGAATGGTGAGATACAGGAGAATTGGATTATAGACTTTGGACACAGGGGATTTTCTTATCCAGACTCAAAAGGACTCTCTCCAAATACATTCTTTTCAAAGAATAGCGACAAGATATGGATTATTCAGAATATCTGTGCATCAGATTCCCTGCTATTCTTCAACACTAACGAATCTGGCATATACATAATGGATAAAAAAGAAGGACGCGTTGCTCAATACGAGAACCTTGATAATCAATTGACAGGTGTCTTCAGTTCCTGGTTGCTGCCGTGGGGCGGCAGTAGGGGGATTCCTGCTATTGCGTTCACAATCTCGGCAAGCCTCCTCTCGCAATATAAAGAATACCAAGCCGAAGAAGATGCCGTTGAGTTAAGGAGTGAAATAAAGGCACTATACTATAATTATAAGGAGGATGACAACGACCTGTTAGTCCTCGGTCATATCAAGGGAAAAAAGTAATCGCCCTACCTTTGCAACCGCAAAAAGTGGTGGATACGTAAAATGATTCACAGGTCCCATTGACCAGGAGTGAAGGAGAAGATGGTGGTCCTAATCTTATTCCAACGGTTAACAATCAATGTGGCACATGGGCATTATCAAAAATAGCATACAATAAAAAATAAAAAGGCCGACTAGAAATAAAGATGAGAAAGGAAATCTCCTGACTTCGTCATTGCGCCTCCCAAAAATTCTTTTCGAATAGTTTTGCGATGGGCTTGTGCCTCTTCATTGGCATCGTTTTGATAAAATGAGTTTTGTTTTTTGGCATGTATACCCTGATAGTGGTTACCGTTTTGGCCATGTTGAGTACTTTGTCCACGCTCATCTTTATGTCAGCCATCTTTAACAGGCGCTCCAGTTCCTTGTAGACTTTCAGTACCACGAAGCAGATACAGACGTGTGCCTCTATGCGCCGTCGTGTGAAGTGGAATATGGGCCGTATCTCTATCTTCGACTTAGCTATACGAAAGGCCCTCTCCACGTTCCAGAGATTATGATAGGCAGTCACCAAGATGTTAAAAAATTGAAATGTTTACTTTTTGTGGTATTCATTTTTGTGAGAAAGAATGAAATGTAGTACCTTTGCCTACGTGAACGGAAACAAGATAAGACAATGAGATACAGCGCATCCATAATAGCCCTACTGACGGTTTGGGCCCTGAACTTGAATGCGGCTGAACCGAAGCTGACGCTGACGAACGTGATAGAACTGGCGCAGGAACGCTCGTACGATGCCATGGTGGCGAGACTGAGTTTCATGAGCCAGTACTGGAGCTACCGCTCATTCCGTGCCCAGCTGCTGCCCTCGGTGAACTTGTCTGGCGGATTGTTGCAGTTCAACCGCTCGATGGTGGAAGCGCGTAACTTCGATGACGGGCGTATCTCGTATGTGGAGAACAACTCGATGACGAACAGCATGTACCTCTCCATAGACCAGAACATCGTGCCGCTGGGCGGTAAGTTGTCGCTGCAGTCGTATCTCTACCGCCTTGACCAGTTCAGCTACAACTCCAAAATCTACAACTCGCAACCCCTTAGGCTGAGCTACACCCAGCCATTGAGGACCTATAACAGTCTGAAATGGCAGAAGAAGACGGAGCCGCTGAAATACGAGAGGGCCAAGAAGGCCTATTTAGAGGCGATGGAGGGTGTGACCATCCAGGCTGTGCAGCTGTTCTTCAATGTGTTGTCGGCTCAGTCCAACTACCAGCAGAGCCGGAAGAACCTGGAGGACAGGCAGTATCTCTTTGAGATTGCCAAGAAACGCCATGAGCTGGGAACGGTGACTAAGAGCGAGATACTACAGTTGGAACTCTCGCTGCTGAACGCTCAGGTGGAGGCCAACAACAATCAGCTGACCCTGAACGACCAGCTGTTCAAACTGTTCTCGTACCTGCGCATGACGGATTATGATGGAGTGGAGCTGATTCCGCCCTATACGGTGCCTGAACTGATGGTCAACACGGATGATGTGGTGAGTCGTGCCCTGACCAACAGCACCCACAACCTGCAGCAACAGGTGAGCCTACTGGAGGCACAGAAGCTGGTGGCTCAAGCCAAGGCCAACAAGGGTTTGCAGGTGCAGCTGAACGGCGAGATAGCCCTGAACCAGACGACTGAGCACTTCAACGAGGCCTACCGTCATCTGAGGGACAATGAGATAGTGGGGCTGACGCTCTCGCTGCCCATCTTCGACTGGGGAGTGAGCCGCGGACGGGTGAAGATGGCCCAGGCCGACCTGGAGGTCACGAAGACCCAGTTGGAGCAGGCTCATGAGGCTTACCTGCAGGACCTGCGTACCAGTGTGATGCAGTTCAACATGCAGTCCAGCCAGTGTCACAATGCCCAAAGGGCACAGGACATCGCCGACGAGCGCTATGACATCACGAAGCGGAGGTTCGAGACGGGAGCCGTTACGGTGACCGACCTGAACACGGCACAAAACGAGCAGGAGAGTGCAAGAGCCCAGTATATTCGTCAGCTGAAGACGTTCTGGACGTGTTACTACGCCTTGCGGCAGGCCACGCTCTATGACTGGATAAGGCAGCGTGACTTAGATGCGGACTTTGAGAAAATAGTGGAATGAATAGTTGAGAGTTGAGAGTTTAGAGTTGAGAGTCTAGGGTCGAGAGTCAAGAAGTAAGACAAACGTCTTTAACTCCTTTATCTTCTTAAACTCCTTAAACTTTTGAACTTCTAATGTTAAATGACAATTGATAATGGATAATTTTAGGTTGGTAATTTTTTCTTTGAGCGCTGCATTGTGCCTGACCTCCTGCCATAAGAAGGAAAAGGAAGAGGAGCTGGACATGGAGAAACATGAGCAGCAGATGACGGAGACATACGTGGATACGATGGTGCTGCATAAGGTTCCCTTCGACAAACAGATTGTCTGTAACGGACGCCTGCGGGCCAAGGCGAAGAGCCAGTTGGCATTCACCACTCAGGGTATCACCAATGACATCCATGTGAAGGAGGGTCAGTATGTGCAGAAAGGGGCGCTCATCGCCTCGCTTGACAAGCGGGAAAAGACTCGCGAGCTGGAACGAGCCGAGCATGAGCTGGAACGGGCTCGGGTGGAGCTGACGGACAAGTTGATAGGGCTGGGGTACAACGCAGACCTGGAGGGTGTGCCTGAGGAGGTGATGAAGCGGGCCGAGGTGACGTCAGGCTACTATACAGCCAAGTACCAGCTACAGTCGGCCCGTAATGCCCTGGAGGAGTGTAACCTGTATGCGCCCTTTAGCGGAAGAATCGCCAGCTTGGAGGCACGTCCCTTTCAGCGCAACGACAAGGTGTGCATGTTGGTGGACGACTCGCAGTTCGAGGTGGAGTTCAACATCCTGGAGGCCGAGCTGACACATGTCAAGAAAGGACAGAAGGTTAAGGTGTCGCCATACGTGGATGACAGCTTGACCTTCATGGGTACCGTGACGGAAGTGAATCCGATGGTAGATGAAAAGGGACTGGTGAAGGTGATGGCTGTCATTGGCAATCCGAGCAATGTGAAAAAAAACTCTGTGGAACTGATGGACGGGCTGAACGTGCGCATCGTGGTGGAACAACGGATGCAGGAGATGTTCGTGGTACCCAAGGATGCCGTGGTGGAACGTGACGGCTTTCATGTCATCTTCCGCTACGTGGACGGCCGGGCCGTGTGGACATACGTAGATGTGGTGCATTCAAACATCAGTTCATACGCCATCACAGGCAGTAAGCGTAAGGAAACCACCATCCAGGAGGGTGACATCGTCATCACTTCGGGCAACCTGAACCTGGCCGATGGTACAGAAGTGAAAATGAATTAGAGGATATGAATCATGAATTGATCCACCGCCCCATTGCCGTGACGATGTGCATCATCGCCCTGGTGGTCATGGGCATCCTGGCCCTGCGGTATATCCCCATCTCACTGATGCCGGACATAGACATCCCGCAAATCACAGTGCAGACCAGTATGCCGGGCTACTCGGCCCATGAGATAGAGCGAGACGTGGTGTCACCATTGAGGGGCCGTCTGATGCAAGTGGCGGGGGTGAAGGACATACGCAGCGAGGCACGCATGGATGCAGGCAGCGTGATGATGACCTTTGACCCAGGCAGTAACATTGACCTGCTCTTCATCGAGGTGAACGAGAAGATAGACCGCGCCATGAATTCGATGCCCAAGGACATGGATCGGCCAAAGGTGATGAAAGCCAGCGCCATGGACATACCGGCTTTCTATTTGGACATCTACCTAAAAAGGGCAAAGGAGGCTTCTGCCATCGAGAGTTCCACCTCGTTGCGCTTTGCACAACTGGGACGTTTTGCAAGGGGCGTGGTGGCCAAGCGCATCGAGCAACTGCCGCAAACGGCCATGGTGGATATCAGCGGAACCGTGGGCACGGAGATTGAGTGCATTCCGAACTATGAGCAGCTGCATTCGCTCAATATGTCGATTCAGGACATAGAGAACGCCATACAGCGCAATAATATCACTCTGGAAGCTCTGAGTGTGGTAGATGGCCTCTACCGTTACAATATACACTTCGACTCGCAACTGCTGACCAAGGATGACATTGCCAATATCTATCTGAATCATGAAGGGCGGCTACTGCAACTGAAGGATCTGTGCCACATAGAGGAACGTGTGGCGCAGCGCAACGGTTTGGTAAGGCACGGCAGGGAGGATGCCGTCACACTGGCTGTCATCAAGCAGAACGATGCCCAGATGGAGGACTTGCAGCAGGGTATTGATGAACTGCTGAAGGACCTGCGGAAGAGCTATCCGGAAATTGAGTTTGAACTGACACGCGACCAGACACGGTTGCTGACCTATACCATACGGAGCCTGAAAGGGAATCTCTATGCCGGTGCCCTGCTGGCCTGTCTGATTCTGTTCCTCTTCATGCGGCAGTGGCGACTCTCCATGCTTATCATCCTTTCCATCCCGCTCTCGCTCATCCTGACGCTGCTCTGTTTCTATCTGATGGGGATCTCGCTTAACATCATATCCCTGTCCGGCCTGATTCTGGGTGTGGGTATGATTGTGGACAACTCCATCATCGTGATAGACAATATTGTGCAGCGGTGGCGCGAGGGGATTCCCCTGAAGGAGGCCGTAGTCAGGGGCACCAAGGAGGTATTCACCCCCATGTTGAGTTCGGTGCTTACCACCTGTTCGGTCTTTATCCCCCTGATATTCCTGAGCGGAATAGCGGGTGCACTTTTCTATGACCAAGCCATGGGCGTGACCATTGCCCTGTTTGCCTCGTTAGCTGTTGCCTCAATGGTCATCCCTGTCTATTTCTACAATATATACAAAAGGCGGGAGGGAAATGCCTCTTCGGCTGAGAGTCTGTCAATCTCAAACTCAAGCCATTGGCAGGATAAACTGCTTGTCAGACCCTATGAACGTGTAATGTGCTGGACACTGCGCCATGCACGACTCTGCATCCTGTTATTCCTGTGTGCCATTCCCGTGATGAGCTATGTCCTGACCCTCATCGAGAAAGAGCGTATGCCGCAGGTGAAGCAGAATGACACGCTGATGACGATTGACTGGAATGCAGGCATCTCGGCCGAGGAGAATGACTGCCGTGTGAATTCTCTAATGTCGTCACTGGGCGAAGATGTGGTTACTAGCACCTCGATGGTAGGCACTCAAGAGTTCCTGCTGTCTCATACAAAGGACATCACAGCCTCTGAGGCTGTGGTCTATTTCAAGACGCCCTCAGACGAACAGCTGGCAGGAGCCAAGGAGAAGATAACTGGTCTGCTGGCAGAACAGTACCCCATATCCTCGGTGGAATTTGGTGAACCGGGCAATGTCTATGACCTGATTTTCTCGACTGATGAAGCCGACCTGGAAATACACCTGCAAGACCTAGACGGAAAGAGGCCCGAGATAGCCGTAGCCCGTCAGTTCACTGACACCCTGCGGGCACACTTCCCCCAGATTACCGTGATGCCTGTGGTGACAGAGACCAACATACAGTATGTGGCAGACATGGAGCAGATGGCCATGTACAAAGTAACTTACGAAACCCTGTACCGACGGCTGAAGGAACTGTTGAACAGAGACCGTGTGTTTGATATCAATGACGGAGCTCAGTCCGTGCCTGTGGTAATAGGCGTAAGAGACCGTGACAACCACCGCGTGATGGGAAGCACCGTGCGCAATGCCGATGGCACCGAGATACCCATTGCCTATCTGGTACGGGAACAGAGGGGCGAGGACTACAAACGCTTGCAGGCTGGCAATGGCGGCGAGTTCTACAGCATCAACCTGAATGCCCGTGACCGGGAGATAGAGAGGGTGATGGACTTCGTGGACGAATATGTCCATCGGCCCAAGAGCCAGTTGTCTGCATCGTATGCAGGCAGTTACTTCTCCAGTCGCAAGATGATAGGCGAACTGGCACTGGTGCTCTGCGTGGCCCTGTCGTTGCTCTACTTCATCCTGGCTGCTCAGTTCGAGAGTTTCATACAGCCTTTCATCATCCTTTTGGAGATGGTTGTCGATGTCTTCTTCGTGGTGCTTATCCTGTGGCTGCTGGGCGAGTCGCTCAATGTGATGTCAATGATAGGACTCATTGTCATGAGCGGTATCATCATCAACGACTCCATCCTGAAGGTGGATACCATCAACCGCCTGCGGCACAGGGAGACACCGCTACTGAGGGCTGTCATCATGGCCGGGCATAGCCGTTTGCGTCCCATTGTGATGACCTCGCTGACCACCATCCTGGCTCTTGTTCCCTTCCTGAGTCGGGGTGACATGGGTTCCGCCCTGCAGTATCCCCTGTCCCTGACACTTATCATCGGCATGATGGCGGGCACCATGGTCAGTCTCTTCTTTGTTCCCATGCTATACTATGTAATCTACCGTCGGAAAGGCCACCAGTCATAAATCCCTATTTCCCATTACGTATGCGTATCTCGAACTTCACCATACTGCTGACGCTGGTCATCCTGATGGTCATTGGTGCTGCGCTGATACCTCTGGTTGACGTGGCCGACAAGCCACGCCCCCAACAGGGAAAGACGCTGACGATATCCTTTTCGTGGCCTAAAGCATCAGCCAAGGTAATTGAACAGAACGTGACTTCGCGCATTGAGGGACTGGTGGCTGCCGTGAAGGGTGTGGAAAGCGTGGAATCAGAATCCTATTTCGGATCGGGCACGGTAAGGGTGATACTGAAGAAAAACGCTGACGTTTCGTCTGTAAAGTTCGAGATTTCATCCTTGCTGAAACAGGTGCGCAAGCGTCTGCCAGAAGGTGTGAGCTATCCCAACTTGTCGGGCGGCGAGGTGGTTAACGAGCAACAGAAGAAGGAGACTACCCAATTGCTGCTGACTTATCAGGTGAACTCCAACCTGACAGACGAGCAGCTGAAGGAATACATCGAACGACGTGTAGAACCCGAACTGAGACGCCTGGAGGATGTAAAGCGCGTGGAGGTAACAGGAGGAGTGAGTAAGTATATCGTCATCACCTACAATCCATATGTGCTGGCGAACTACGGTCTGACAGCCTACGACATGGAAACGGCTATCAAGAACTTCATGGGAAGGAAAGAAGTGGTAGGAGAAATAGAGAGTTCGCAGGGTTTAGGTCCGGGTAGTACACATTTAATTGAAAGTAGCGATACTGAACGGAGGACACTCTATCTGACTACGGACAAGTTTTCCAGACCGCTGGAGGAAATGCCCGTCGGACAGGTGGGGGAAAAAACCATCTACCTAAACGACCTGGCCACCTATGAATACAAGGATCGTATGCCGGGCAGTTACTACCGTGTGAATGGGTTGAACACTATCTACTTGAACATCCATGTGGATGCCGAGACCAACAGGATAGCTACCTCAGCAAGGCTGCGCAAGCAGATGAAGGAGATAGAGAGCCAGTTGCGCCGAGGGGTCTATCTGACCCTCACTCATGACGAGGCACAGGAGAAGGAGAGTGAGTTGCACAAACTGATATGGCGATCCATGATGTCGCTGGGTATCCTGCTCGTTTTCGTCTGGCTGACAAGACGCAGTTGGACATACTTGTTTATCATGATAATTACTTTGGCCGCCAATATCCTGATAGCCGTGATAGCTTATTGGTTATTCGACCTACGTTTGCATATATATTCTTTGGCTGGCATCACCGTGTCGCTGGGCCTCATTATAGATGCCTCGGTGGTGATGGTGGATCACTATAGTTACTATCACAACCGACGAGCTTTCTTGGCAATCTTGGCTGCACTGCTGACGACAATCGGTTCGCTCGTAGTCGTAATCTGGTTGCCCGACTTCCTAAAGCGCGACCTCTACGACTTCGCCTGGATTATCATTATTAACCTCTCCGTCGCTTTGGTGGTGGCCTGGGTCTTTGCCCCTGCCCTAATCGAACTATTCCATTATGGAAGTCGCCAGCAGGGTCATATCCGTCGGTTGCGTCTGGTAGCAGGGTGGACACGATTCTACACGCGCTACATCATTTTTACCGGATGCCACCGCTGGGTTTATATCGTCCTGCTCTTACTGGCTTTTGGCATCCCGTTCCACGCCATCCCCTCCAAATGGGGAGATCAAAACAGAAATGTCAGGCAGGCCGGGAAAGAGTTAGCTGAACGACCCTGGTATGAAAAGGCCTATAATGCCACGTTAGGTAGTGACTTCTTCCAGTTGAAATGCAAAGATCGTTTGTCTTCTGTGTTTGGCGGCTCAATGCGTCTCTTTGCCGAATCCCTGTCGGAAGGCACCTATCGAAACCACGATAAAAAAAAGGATGTCAGGCTCACCATCCGTGCACAGATGCCCTTGGGCGGAAGTGTGAACGAACTGAACGAAAAGGTGATGATACTGGAGAACTTTCTTTTGGACTTCAAGGAAATAAAGCGCTTCGAGACACGTGTGGAACGTTGGGGTGCCAGTGTCGTAGTGGAATTTCTGGACGATGTGAAGCAGACATCATTCCCATACATATTGGAGAACAAGGTCATCGGGAAGGTCATCTCCATTGGCGGTGCAGATTGGAGCACGAGTGGCGTAAGCGAACGTGGATTCAGCAACTCGCTGAATCTTCAATACCGCCAAAATCGTATCGAAATAGCCGGATACAACTACGATCGCCTTTATCGCATCGCCGAAGACATCTCGGCCGAGATGAGCCGCAATAACCGCATCGTCGATCTTGTCATCGAAACACCCGGACATGAGCATCAAGAGGATGAGCTATACATGAAGTACGACCAAGAGAAGATGGCCCTCTACAGCTTTGACCTTCCTCGCAGCTACCTTGTACTGCGAGGTATCCTCTCTGGCCACGACATCGAGCGCTATCGTGATTCCCACATGACGGCCGACATGCATCTGACATCTTCGGAGAGAGATCGCTTTGACCTATGGCATCTGCAGAATGCCTATCTGAGAGTCGGGGACAAGGAGACGAAATTCTCCGACTTCATGAGCATCGAACGGCGCGAAGCCAAGAACTGCATCCCCAAACGGAATCAGGAATACGTCCTGCGCGTAGCCTTTAACGTACTGGGGTCATATTCCTACACAAACCGTTACATCAACCGTGTCACTCGCGAGTTCAATGCGAAGATGCCAGTAGGCTACCGATGCCTGAACGTCTCTTACGGCTGGTATCACGACCGAGGCACGCAATACTGGCTCCTACTGCTCATCGCCGTCATCATCTATTTCCTCTGTGCCATCCTCTTCGAGTCTTTGCGCCTGCCCCTGGCCATCATCTCCCTCATCCCCGTATCCTTCATCGGCACCTTCCTGACCTTTTACTTCACGGGCATAGAGTTCGGTACGGGCGGCTTTGCCTCACTCGTACTGCTGAGCGGACTGACGGTAAATGCGGGCATATACATTATCAATGAGTTTCAGAACCAGTTACAGCAGTCTCCCCGTCGGACACCCGACCGTATGGTCATTCTTTACGTGCGGGCATATAACCATAAGATTGTAGCCGTCTATCTTACTGTACTCTCAACAGTATTTGGCCTAATTCCGTTTTTCATTGATGCAAAAAGAGAACCCTTTTGGCTCTCTTTCGCTGTCGGTGCTTCTGGAGGCCTGCTGTTCTCCGTCCTTGCCCTCGTCTGGGCTATGCCTATTTTCCTCCGTCTCACCAAGTCGAAGGATAAACCGTCGCTATGGAATAAGCAATGAGCGAAGTTCAAGGTTCTGGACATCTTTAAATGTCAAAAAAACGGAAGATGAGCAAAAGCAGGTCAGAATAGGCTGTAAACGCTCCCTGCTTAGAGAAATATTTTTTTCTGGGCAGGGAAAAATTTTTTCCTGGGCAGGGAGAAAATTCTACCTGCCCAGGGCGTATATAAGAGAATTATTCCATAATCGCCACATTGTAAAACTTTTTTCAACGCGCCGTGAGGCGCTTTTTTTATGTCAGGAACAGAACCAGAACCACTCATACCGGTCGGTATAGGAGACTTCCATATTCCGACTTTAAAGACGGCTGCCAGGGAGGGGCGGCTTTTCATGCGCGCACGCATAATTAATGAAGAGGAGGAAAAAAGGGAAAAGGAGACCGCCATTATGGCATACGTGAGTGCAATTGACAAGTATGTTATGCCAGAGTACCAGTCCCGCATAAAAAGAATTTGGAGGGGGCTTATCAACCACCCTGTGTTTTGCAATGACCTGGTGATAAAGAAGGGCCGCCGGCAGGGCACATTCAATCGTTACATGGTGACGGTAATTGTTTGCTGGATGAGGGAAATGAATATATATCGCCCTGACATATCCGCACAGGACCTGCATCTGATAATGGAACACTGCACCCGACGGAACCGTTACTATACGGGTATGCAGAATTACACCTTAACAAAAAAACAGCGGATGTGGCTGAAAAAAGTGAAGAATGAGGAGTAAAAAATGAAATGGTTTTATACCAGGCAGGTTCCTCATACTTTTGTACCCGCAAACAAGATGAGCGCGAGTAAAGGCGAGATTAAGACGATATGAATGCCGCCCCTCTCTAACCTCTAACCAATAAACTATAACCTTATAACCTCTTAATGAAACTTTTATGGACATTATTCTGACAAGAACAAAAAGGAGCCGCTATGCCGTGGACGGATTCATTACCATCAACGGACAGCGCATTTGTGACACCACAGAGAACGCAAAGAACTGCCTGCCATGTGCAACATACCGTATCTCAAGGCAACACATGCCATTTCGTGTAGGAAATGGGGTGCATACCCTGAAGAAAGGGCACATTCTTTTAGGTGAAGCCTTAGTGCCTGGTGTGGTCATCCACAGCCTGCAGCACTATGAGCGCCTGTATGAACGCATTAAAAAGGCAACCCAGCGGGGCACGGAGATCCTCCTGACAATTCTGCAAGAGTAAAACAGGGATCGTCGTTTAATTCTTACAGCCGTAGTCGTTTAGAGGAAA
>JAILKU010000120.1 GCA_024693505.1 Bacteroidaceae bacterium
CCTCAACATCTTGGCGTAGTGCTGCTTGAACAGCCGCTGGATGATTTTACTTTCCATCACGTCTTTTTTACTGTAATACCCTTCAGACGTTCAAAATGCTAACCCGAAAGCGATATTTTTTCTTTTTACGGTGCAAAAGTACTAAAAAAGTTTGTGATACGGAAATTCTGGAATTTTAGGGTGTAAGGTCGCGATATTCTGCAATGGCATCGAAGCAGGGGCAGGCCTTATGGACGTTGGGAAGGTCGCGGTGGCCGATGATTCTTGCATCGGGATGCTCTTTCTTCAAGCGCCGAAGCAGCTTCAGCAGGGCGCGTTTCTGCATGGGCGTGCGGGTGTCGGTAGGAATACTGTGTTCGTCAAGACCACCTTCGTAACAGACACCGAGCGAATGCTGGTTATAGCCTTTGGCGTGGGCACCAATCAGATTTTCGTGGCGCGTCTGATAAGTCGTGCCATCGCGCGTGATGTAGTAGTGGTAGCCTGTGAATCCGAATCTTTCCGCGTGACAGCGGATAAGGGCTGTCACGGGAAAGTTCTGGTTGCGGTGCGTGGCCGAACAGTGAATCACAATCAGATCAATGTGCCGCATGACTGTACGAAAAATGAACTGATGATCGCGGTGAGCACAGTGATGATGAACTGGATGATGGTCTTCCACTTTTTCATGTCTTTGAAAATCTTTATCATGTTAAGTCTAAGTTTAGTTTTACGTGTTGTTTACTAAAATCGAATGGTTTACGGGTTGGGCGTCTCATTGTCAGAAGTGCCCTTCGAGGTGGCAGTGGCCTTTTTCAGCGTGGCTTCTAGGTTGATGCTCGTTGCCGATAGTTCTCCCGTGGCACGTGCGCGTAGTTTCACGCCCCGGATGTTTCTCGATACGCTGAAGTCGTCGGGTATGGCGGCACCACCTGCATTCTTGATGCCCAGTGAGAAGATGGCGAGATCGGAAATCTTTACGTTCTTGCCTTCCAGCAAGAGTTCCTTGATACACGACACCATGTCTGTGAGCATACCCTTAATGGCACCCTTCGAGAACGGGGTGTTGTGGTTAGACATGTGCTCGGCCAGGCCATCCAGTTCGATGGTTTCCTCAATGACCGGGTAGGCAAACCATTTCTGGTAGGCCGACGACTTTTCATTTTTGTTCTGTTTCAATACATACAAAATCATAAAAGAATAAAGTGAAGAGTGAATAGTAAAGAGTGAAGAATTAACTCTTGTCAGAGTGTTTCTCTGATAGTGCAAAGATACTGATTCGGTGAAGAGCGATTTCCGCTTTATGCAGGCTCATGCATATAAGGCTGAATAAAGCCGAAAAAACGTAGCCAGCTGCGTGACTACGTTTCCAGATCGATGCAGAAACGCTCTGCTATCCATTTCACGATGTGGGGTGGCAGCACCCTCATGCTGGGCTTCAGTCCCATCCGTGAGAGTTCTTTGCGGTACGGCCTGAGCCAGTTGAAGAGCGTCCGCACCGTTACGCCCGCGCACTGGGCCAGTTGCTGTTTGGTCATTGCTTTCATAAATCAACGTTTTTTGATGGGTAAATATCATACTTTCATTGCCTGAATGCCATACTTACGGGGGCAAACGATCATACTTCGTGCTGCGGGAAAAGCAGGTCCACGAGGTCGATCTTGGCGGCTTTCTGGGCAGGGGTGGCACGTTGCTCCAGGATACTGCTCACCGTGATGGGATGACCGAACACTTCGCTGGCAGCCTCGGCAATGCCGTACCATTCTCGGTAAGTCTGGCCATCCTCGTCGGTATCGGGGAAGAGGATGATGCGGCGGCTTGCAAGGGGGCGAAGCTTCGCCACGTTCAGTTCCGTCTTGCCGCCTGTGGCCAGCCAGATATACTCGGGCTTCACCTCCGACATAATCACCGCAGTTTTCTCAGCTTCCACCACGGCAATGGAAGTAGCAGACCCACCCCTGGCCCCTCCCTGTGAGGGAGGGAGACAAATAGTCTTTGCGCTGGAATCTTCACTTGCTGAGGTAATTGCTCCCCTCCATATAGGGAGGGGCAGGGGAAGGGTCTTTAACAGGTGCAGTCCGAACAGGCAGTGGTCGGTGTTCCATTCCTTCGGCAGTTGGCCGTGCTTGCGTAGCAGATAGGCTGCCCATGTAGGCTTGCGGTCGTGGTCGCGGTGACAGTCGGGGCGGTAGTGCATGATTTTGCCGTCGCGCAACTGATCACATTCGTCTATCTGCCAGAAGATGACGCCGCCGTCGCGACTGGTACCTAAGCGGTAGCGTTCCATGGCCCGCTGCATCTGCTTCTCCGTCAGGTAGCCGTTGCTGACCACAGCCCGGCAGAACTCTGATGCCGTGCCCAGTCGCTGCTGCCACATCCGGTGCCCTATGGCCTTATGCTGCTCTATCTGCTTCCTCATTGCCTTAAACGTATTTGGAAAAACCTCTTCCATCTTCATACATCATACTTCTAACATCTGACATCCCTTAGGAATCCTCCCCCTCATATCTAAGTCCCCCATAGGGGGACAGATATAAGAGGGGGTGAGGCTTCAGAAGGGCGCCGGCCTGTAGAACGTACGGCCATTGCGCTCTGTCTTTTCGATGATTTTTTGCTCCAGGGCCTGCGCCAGTAGCTGGTTGTACTTGAACGGGATGGCGATGCCCGACAACTGCATCACACGTTCACGTAGTTCACCGCCGCCCACCTCGTTCTCGTTGCGCATGGCATCGAGGAAGAGGTGTGCGACGTCGAACGACCACCGTCCGTCTTCATCACACATACGGTACGCCTGATTCAATGGGGGCAACTGCTCCCTGCTGTCTCGAATCTCCCCTCCCTTGGGGAGGGCTTGAGGTTGGGCTCCCCTCGGCAAGCCGTTCTCGCCAACCTCAAAATACATGGTCTGCTCTATGTCGTACTTGCGCGTCAGCGTCTGCTCCATTTTGAAGATGCGTTCCGGCATCAGCTTCTCGCAGGCATACACTTCGAAGGCCTTGTTCATCAGTTCCGTACCAATCCATCCGCGCAAGTTACGGTCCTCGCCGCTCTTGTTCTGGTGGAGCACGCACACGATGCAACAATCCTCCTGCGTGGCCAGGTGCAGCAGTTCCTCCATCACTTCCTGCGCCAGCACACCGTCGTTGATGTCGTTCACCAGATCGCGGATGCCATCTACAATCACCAGGTCGGGCTTGCACCGCTTTACCGCTTCCAAGAGTAAGGTCCGCCGCAGCTTCCATTCCACGGCGCGTACGTTGAAAATGTCGAATGTTCCTTCTCCTGCCATCTTCATCACCCTGTTCTTCAGAATGTCTTGAGTCGACTCATCACTCTGCTCCGTGTCATACCACAGCAGCCGAAGCGGAGCCTCCGTCTCACGATGAAACGACAAGACGTCTCTTACATGACAGCACGCCATCAGCATACTTGTGACGAACGTCTTACCCGACTTCGCCTTACCCGTTATCGCCACCAGTTCACGCCGCGGAAAACACGGCTTGCCGAAGAGCCGAAACAGGAAGTCCATCTTCGGCAGTTGTTTCTCGGGCGTAATTCTCAACTGCTCCAGCAACAGCATCTGCGGACTCAGTGCCGTTTCCTCGCCAGCATGTTCCAGTTCAGCATCCAACTGGCTCATCACCTTTTCGTCCATAGCTTCATTTCCATTTTGTCTTTTGCTATGCAAAAGTACGGAAAACAGCTGATTCCTGCTCCCCTTAGGGGTACTACGCGTGGGTACTACGGTCTGTCAAATTTCACAAACAACCGAAATAGCATCGAAAAGATAGTTATCCTAACCAAACAGTTGTTTCAGTTCGTCCTGAAAGTCGTACGATTGCTGTTGGGAGAGAGCCAAGTTGTAATCACTTCGCATGTAGTTGCGGTGCCAAAATTCCTCAAACACCTTCCACTTCTCCTTGATGCCCAAACGATGAGCCATGGCATCAGCCAACAAAGCCGCCTGTGTCCTTGATATTTTCGGCTGGTAATGCTCGTCTACATAGCCCGCCTGCTGTGCTTTCTGCCAGAGTGCCATTGCCTCGTCGGTATGGAGTTCTTTGGGCAATTCCCCCGCAAGAGGGCTCTCTTTCTTTCGTGGAGGGTCGGGGAGAGTCTTTATATTCTGTGTGTCTATCCTGTCTACATGCTGCGCGCCGGATGCAACATAGACTAAGGTGAATTGGCTGCAATGATGATCGTAGCCTGCCTGATGCAGCCGTTCAAGCAGGCGGTTTACTTGTTCGAGGTCATCCTCGTTGTTGTTTGGATTCATGATTGTTATTAAATATAATAGATAGAGATATTCAAAAAAAGGATGCGGGACAATAACGGCAAGAACATCTACTCACAGGTATTACCACACACCTTAGCACAGATGGATACCGCTAAAGCCCACACCCATATTTGAGTGTGAGCTAACAGCAGTCTTCCCGTGTCTCATCTTATTGGCGATTTCGTGAGTAGTACAGAAAGCTGTCGCTCTATCTACTATATTCTAAGGTGCAAAGATAGTGCAAATCGAGTAAAATACCAAAGAAATAACTTTTTTTCTTTGTTTTTTCGAGATGCAGCCTATCTTCGAGACGAGTCTCAAAGATAATGGCAATCTTTCACGCATCCAAATATATGGCAGTTTCT
>JAILKU010000015.1 GCA_024693505.1 Bacteroidaceae bacterium
CAGCATAATATCAGTAATACGGTCAAGAAACAGAGCAGGTTTCTTATCTGGCCTATATTTTTGGGTGTCATATTCTTCATAACGGGGGCAAAATTACACAATTTTTATTAGAAAATCGTCCTCCAAACACATCTTCATTCCTGAATTGACCCTTTTTCCCTGTTTTTGTATAGTTTTTTGCCAGATGCAACAACTAAATGAAATAACCGACCTTCCCTTTGGAATGAACCACTTTCTTTCTCTACCCACAACAAACTCTCAAACATAGAAATTGCAAATGCAAAAATCGGAGCAGCGAGAGCAGAATGAAGTTTACTTCAATTCTGCCGAGTCGCGTCGATTTTAGACCGAAGGTCAAAAATGCAATAAGTGCAATAACTGCAAAAAATGCAAAAGCCTCTGCCATAATGGCAGGGGCTTTTGCTTACAGAGGACAAACCCAAATCAGTCATTAGACTGTTAAGCGCTAATGAAGCCATCTTTTTGTCATCTGTCTCGTCGCTTCTCGGTTACAATGGAACCCCATTGCTCCCTCAAAGCGGCAAAACATCTGTTCAAAAATAAAAGCTATTATCATCATAACGCTAATGACCGATTTGGGTTAAAAGAACTAAAGTCCGGTTATGACTATCAGATGTGTAGAGCTCCCATGCAGCTTGTTACGCCCAGAGTGGTCATGATGGCCGTCAGGATGCTGATGATGAGCTGGATGATGAATTTCCATGTTTCCTTACTCATAGTGCAATTCATAATTCATAATTCATAATTCATAATTATTTGCTGGCGCCCTTGCTCATTGTCCATTTTACATTGTCCATTTTACATTCCCCATTGTCCCCTCAAAGAGGGGCAAGGGGGAGGGTCTTTCTGGCTTCGTCCAGCAGTTCGTCGGAGGGTTGGAAGCGACTCTCAATCCACGACATTGCCTTGATGAGCTTGCGTAGGTCGGCCCAGAATAAAACGGGAAAATCCGGGTCCAGTCCTGCCCGCTGGCAGGCTTTGCGAAGGTAGCTCGCGGTATCGTTCTCGCTGGGCGGTGCCCATCGGCTGATGATCTGTCGGGGTGTCTGGGCGCCGCGCCTGATGTAGTTGTCAAGTAGCTTGATGGCTGCTCTCAGCCCCCACTTCATCGCCTTAAACTGGCAGAACAACTTGTCGGCCTGAACCGGACGCAGCCCCTGCCACTGATTGGCAGGGTTGCGCCTGATGTTCAGGGGATTGTTATTTCTTATTCCTCGAGATTCCATAATGAAAGGTTCAATGGTTCAAAAGTTCAAAAGTTTAAAGTCGCAGCGGCGCCAGCCCCTTCACCCCTCCCTAACGGGAGGGGCTGGGGGAGGGTCTTATTCCATTCCGTTGTCGGGATCGTCGTTGTTGCCGCCGCCGCCAGTGGTGCCGCCGTTGCCGGTGTTGTCGCCAGTGCCGGTGTTGCCACCAGTCGTGGTGTTGCCGTCGCCCTCGTCTTCGCCATCGTCGATATCCTCGTTGTCGGCGTCGTCCTGGACGCGCTTCACCTCCTTGCCGTCCTTGTCGTAGCAGGTGATGGAGATGTTGGTGCCCTTGAGCTCATCCTTGATGTCGGTAGAGGGGGTGTACACCACCTTGCGGCTCTTGATGAGATCCTTGGCCACGTCGTTGACGTCCTCCACGCTCTGGCCGCTGACACTGAAGCGGAGGGTACCGAGTCCGGGAATGGCTACGCTGTGTCCCTCGGTGAGCCATGCCTTGAGCACCTCGCCGATGGCGTCCCACGCGCCCTTCAGGGCTCCCTTGGCGATGCCGCTGCGCACGCTGGCCTCGGCAATCACCTTCTTCTCAGCCAGTCGGCTGTAGTTGACGGGTCGCAGCACGTAGCGGTAGGTGATGGGGCCGTTCTTCGTGAACTGCATCTTCGTCTGCTTTGCATTGATGTGTATCATACTTTTCTGGCAAGCCTTTTAGCAGTCCATTGTTCATTGTCCATTGTCCATTGTTCATTGTCCATAGAACTGCCGACCGTTTCCTTGCTCGGGTCTGGGTTAAAAGCGTCTTTTTTTTACGCGAGGCGGGTCTAGTAAAATTTACACCCGGGTTTAGATAAATTTACCGCCCTTTTCGCGTTCTTTGTTTTGACAGTGCAAAGGTACGACAGTTATTTGGCGCCACTCTATGGAAAGTAACTTTACGTCACTTTACGTCGCGATAAGTAACGATAAGTAACTTTACGTCGCTTTAGGTTACTTTACGTCACTTTAGGTTACTTTACGTCACTTTACGTCACTTTAGAGTGCCTTTACGCTGCAAAACCTGAAAATGCTTGAGCAAAAAATTTGACCTTTAGTCTAAAATCGACGCGACTCGGCATAGTTCAAACAAGTTTGGCTCTGCTCTCGCTGCTCCGATTTTTGCATTTTTGCATTTTTGCATTTTTGCATTTGTGATTTTCGGGATATGCTGCCAAATTATATATAATTATAATTATAATATGCTTATATACTTTTACTAATTATTAGCGGAAAAATTAAAACAGTCATTTGCAAAAATGCAAAAATGCAAATTTGCAAACACCGGATTCCCTAATTCACCTCAACTGCATCGATTTTAGGTCAAAATTCAAAAATATCTTTCATGCGTCTTTGCTGATAATGAGAAATTATGTAACTTTGACCTCACTAAGTTACAAATTAGATAGAAAATGACGCCCTTTCGCCTTGCCAAAAAGACAATCGTTCTGGTTGTGTCAGTCACTTTTATGAGCCTGTTTGCTTCGGGCTGCATTGAGGTGCCCGCTCCTGATACTTCGACCCGCGCCTTTCGGGACAGCGCGGAGGCTGCCCGCCAGTTAAACATTACAGTCATCATTGATACAGTCTGGGCAGGTGAGACATTCATCGATTACTGAAGAATAATTGTACTGTCCCAGCCTCATCGGCTGGGGGGATTAATCCGATAGTTCCCTTTATTTAATAGAATAATACATGGAAGAAATAAAGAACCTCCAAGATCAACTTGCTAAAATAGATGTGCTTGATTCTCGTTTAAGGGCTATTCTCTTCGACCTAAGCCTCTTGCGAAAGAGCTTAGAAGCATCTAATAGCAATATTGACGTTTCTCCAGCAGCAAAAGACGATTTACTGGAAACAGTTTACCAGAAGTTAAGGAAACGCAAGGCTTCACGATCCAATTTCAGGAGTTTTTGCAAGGCGAATAGTGTTAATACACTTGAAGATTTTATAAAATATAAACCAAGTACATTTTTAAGGTTCAAGGGTATCGGTCCAAAAACATTAACAGATGTCAGAGAGGCAATAGAGAGCTTGGGTGTTGTATGGAGCGATGCCCAATAACATTGGATTGGCGAAGAGAAAAGAGGAATAATTAAAAAGACAAAGAAACTAGAGAAAAAAGATAAAGAATGGCTAAGAAAACCGAGAATACCACCTCAATTGGGTTTGAGGAAGCAATATGGAGAGCGGCTGACAAGTTGAGAGGGAACCTGAACGCCTCGGAATACGAAGGTGTTGTCTTGGGTCTTATCTTCCTGAAGTACATCAGTGACAAGTTCGAGGCTAAGTTCGCAGAGTTGCTGAATGATGAATATGCGGATGTAGAGGACAAGGACGAATACGAGGCCGACGGCGTTTTCTTCGTTCCCCAGGATGCCCGCTGGCAGGTCATCAGCCTGGCAGCCCATACCCCGGAGATAGGCAAGGTGATTGATGATGCCTTGGAAGCCATTGAGCGCGAGAACACCAAACTGAAGGGTGTGCTGCCCGGCAACTACGCCCGCCCCGAACTGGACAAAAGGCGCTTGGGCGATGTGGTGGATCTATTCTCGAATATACAGATGCTCGCAGCCGGCGACGAAAAGGATCTGCTGGGGCGCGTCTATGAATACTGCCTGCAGAAGTTCGCTTCTATGGAAGGCAAGAACGCCGGCGAATTCTACACTCCCAGCTGTATTGTCCGCACTATTGTGGAGGTGCTGCAGCCCTATCAGGGTCGCGTCTATGACCCCTGCTGCGGCTCGGGCGGTATGTTTGTCCAGAGTGCCAAGTTCATCCAGAATCATCAGAAAGATATTAACAATATCAGCGTCTATGGACAGGAGGCAAACCCCTCGACATGGAAGATGGCTCACATGAATGTAGCTATTCGGGGCTTGGAAGCCAACCTCGGCAAGTCCTATGCCGATACGTTCTTCAATGATCAGCACCCGACCCTAAAGGCCGATTTCATTATGGCAAATCCGCCTTTCAATCTCAGCGACTGGGGTGCCGATAAGTTAGAGAAAGACATTCGCTGGAAGTACGGGCTCCCACCCGCTGGAAATGCCAACTTTGCCTGGATGCAGCACATGATCCACCATCTTTCGCCAGTAGGCCGTATTGGTTTGGTACTGGCAAATGGTGCCCTCAGTTCGCAGACTGGCGGCGAGGGAACCATCCGGCAGAACATCATCGAAGCAGATCTTGTAGAGGGCATTATAGCCCTGCCGTCGCAGCTGTTCTATAGTACAGGTATTCCCGTCTCGCTTTGGTTCCTATCTCGCAGTAAGCAGCAGTCGGGCAAGGTCTTGTTCATCGATGCCCGCAATATGGGTACGATGGTGACCCGTGCCGTTCGGGAATTGATGCAGGACGATATCAAGAAAATAGCCGATACTTTTGAATCATTCCGCAACGGCACCCTCGAAGATGAAGCGGGCTATTGCGCCGTAAAGACCCTTCAGGATATCGCCGCTCAGGACTTTATTCTCACCCCCGGCCGCTATGTCGGTATCGCTGAGCAGGAAGATGATGGAGAACCCTTTGCAGAGAAGATGGAACGCCTGACCTCCGAGTTGAGCGATCTCTTTAAGGAGAGTCATCGCTTGGAGGATGAGATAAAGAAGCAGTTAGAGAGTATTGGATTTAGCCTGTAAATTCTCATTATGGAAGAGTGGAAAGAATTTAAGTTAGGAGACGTCTGTAAAATATCTTCAAGTAAGAGGATATTTGCAAATGAATATCAGAATACGGGTATTCCGTTCTACCGTGGTAAAGAAATAATAGAGAAGCATAATGGAACAAATATATCAAATGAACTTTTTATTTCAGAAGAAAAGTATAATGAAATAAAGAACAAATTTGGTGCGCCGAAAGAAGGGGATTTGTTGTTGTCTTCTGTAGGAACACTAGGGGTGCCCTATATTGTGCGAGATGAAACCTTTTATTTTAAAGATGGTAATTTGACATGGTTTTACGACTATGAAGGTATAAATAACTTTTTTTTGTATTACTGGTTTCTTTCGCCTAAAGCTCGTTTTTATATTGACACCAAGGCTATAGGATCAACTCAGAAAGCATTGACAATAGAAACACTAAAGAAGTTCGAAATATTACTCCCTACCATCCAAACTCAAAATAAAATTGTTTCCATCCTCAAATCCCTTGATGACAAAATAGAGGTAAACAGGCGGATAAATGAGAATTTAGAGGCTCAGGCCCAGGCTTTGTTTAAGTCTTGGTTTGTAGATTTTGAGCCCTTCAAAAATGGAGAGTTTGTAGAGTCAGAATTAGGAATGATTCCGAAAGGATGGAGAGTGGAGGAATTGGAGAATATCTGCACAATAAAGTATGGTAAGGGATTGGGTAAAAATGACCTAACACAGAAAGGCTTTCCTGTTTTTGGCGGTAATGGTATAATTGGATTTTATACACAGTATTTATACGAATTACCACAGATTCTGGTATCATGCCGTGGCGCTGCATCAGGTAAAATTATAGAGTCACTTCCCCAAAGTTATGTTACGAGTAATTCTTTGGTTTTAGAACTAAAAGATAGGTTTTATTATAATTATCTAAAATTTTTATTGTTGAGTAGTCCCCTTTATGATTATGCCACAGGTTCTGCACAGCCTCAGATTACTATTGATAACATAAAGGGAGTGAAGATATTATTACCACTTCAAGAAGCAATTCAGAAAATGAATCCTACTTTAGAAAATATTGGTAATATCCAAAGAACTAATGAACAAGAATCCCGTCGCCTTTCAGAACTTCGCGATACACTTCTTCCAAAGCTGATGTCGGGAGAATTGAAAGTTTTCGGTAAGCCAGATGACCAAAGCTAAACTTGTTTATGCTTTGGCATGGCGAGAAAAGGTCGAATGAAATTCAAAGTAAATGAAATAGAGATATGAGCAACCCAGTTGACGAGAACTTCTACGAGCAAACGTTGATTCAGCTTTTTACTGAAGAGCTGGGATACGACTATGAATGCGGTTACGACGTAGAGCGTGACTATCGCGATGCATTCCATCGTGAAGACTTGTCTCTGTCTTTGAAGAGGTTGAATCCCCTGCAGCGGGCAGATGTACTGGCAGAAGCTTTCAGGATGATAACCCATATAAATGAGGGTACACTGGAACAGCGGAACGAGCAACTGATGGACTATCTGCAAAGCGGGGTCGAGGTGAAATATGCAGAGGACGGCAGGGCAAAGACCGCCCTGGTGAGGTTGGTAGATTTTGAAAACAGGGAGAGGAATCAGTTTAAGGTATGCAACCAATGGAGAGTGGTTGAGTATGAGACCATCCGCTGCGATATGGTTGTCTTTGTGAACGGTTTGCCCCTGGTTGTTATAGAACTGAAATCTCCATCGAGCGACAAGGCCAACATAGAGGATGCCTATCTGCAGATCAAGCAATATCAGCAGAAATGCCCTTCTATTTTTGTCTATAATGCTTTCAGTGTGATAAGTGATATGCTGACAACCAAGGCCGGAACGATTACGGCCAAGGAAAATCGCTTTATGGAATGGAAGAGTATAGATGGAAGCTACGAAACCACAAAGGTTGCCAGCTACGACACTTTCTTCAAGGGTATATTCCAAAAGTCAAGGCTGATAGACCTTTTGCAGAACTTCATCTGCTTCGACCACAAAGACGGTCGGCTGGCAAAGATAATGGGTGCCTATCATCAGTATTTTGCAGTCAATAAGGCCTTAGCCCACACACATAGCGCAGTGGGGGGCAATGGAAAAATAGGCGTGTTCTGGCATACCCAGGGAAGCGGCAAATCGCTGTCGATGGTATTCTACGTTCACCGGCTGATACAGGACTTCCCGCAATGCACCATCGTAGTGGTGACAGACCGCAACGATCTGGACCAGCAGCTATATGAGCAGTTTGCAGGCTGCCAGAAGTTCCTGCGCCAGGAACCGCAAAGAGTGGGCTTCGACCTGAACGAAAAGGGCAAGCTGGCGAAGACCGCAGGGCGTGAAGACCTCGTCAGGAAACTGAAGGACTTGCAGACAGGAGGCATCATCTTCACCACCATCCAGAAGTTCGAGGAAGGCACAGGGCTGCTGTCTGAAAGGGAAAATATCATCGTCATTACCGACGAGGCGCACCGTTCGCAATATGGCGACGAACACTGGGATGTCAAGGCTGAGCAGATGAAAAAAGGCTATGCCCAACTGATGCGCGAAGCTCTGCCCCATGCCTCGTTTATCGGGTTTACAGGAACGCCCATCTCCCAGCGCGACCGCGATACGAAAGAGGTGTTCGGTGACTACATCGATGTCTATGACATGACGCAGGCCGTAGCTGACGGAGCCACAAAGCCCGTCTATTATGAGAGCCGCGTCATAAAACTGAATCTTAACGAAGAAGCTCTGCACAAGCTGGATGAAGAGTTTGACCGACTGGCAGAGGAAGGTGCCACCGATGAACAGATCAACAAGGCCCGCCGGGAGAATAGCGGACTGAAAGAGATCCTGTGCCACCCCGACACGATAGACAGCCTCTGCAAGGATATTATAGATCACTACGAGAGGAACCGCCAGTATGAACTGACGGGCAAGGCAATGATAGTGGCCTACAATAAAGAGGCGGCCGTAAAGATATACAGGAAGATGCTGCAGCTGCGCCCCGGATGGACGGAAAAGGTTCATGTAGTGGCAAGTGCTGCAAATACCGACAAAGAAGAATGGCACGACGTAATAGATGCCAGGCGGAACAAAGAATATGCAGCCCTGTTCAAGGATGATGCGTCGCCGATGAAGATTGCCATAGTGGTAGATATGTGGCTGACCGGATTCGATGTACCCAGCCTGGCTACGATGTATGTCTATAAGCCGATGAAAGACCACAATCTGATGCAGGCCATAGCCAGGGTAAACCGAGTCTTCCCGGAGAAAGAGGGCGGTCTGATCGTCGATTATGTGGGCATCGCACAAGCCTTGAAAAAGGCTATGCAGGACTATACCCAAAGAGACCAAAGGCAGTTCGGCGACCCCGATATTGCCAAGACGGCCCTCTTGAAGTTCCAAGAAAAGCTGGAGATATGCCGCGACCAATTGCACGGATTCGACTATAGCAGATGGTATGAAGGCTCAGACCCCGAACGCAGCAAGCTGATAACAGGCGGTGTGAACTTTATGCTGGAGCGCGACAAGTCGGAAAAAAGAAAGATATTTGTGACCGAAAGTCAGTTGCTGCACAATGCGCAGACGCTGTGCAAGTCGCTGATTTCAGACGCTGACAGGCTGGAAGTTACCTTTATGGATGCAGTGAGGGTAATGCTGGTAAGGCTGGATGCCACAGGTACCACCATATCAAGGCACGACATCAACGAGCGCATATCCCGTCTGTTGGAGCAGAGTCTGCAAAGTCAGGGTGTTCAGGTCTTGACGAATGTTCAGTTCTCGCTCTTCCAAGGGGCTTTCATGGAAGATGTCAAACATATGAAAGAGCGCAATCTTGCACAGAAAATTCTGGAAGGACTGATCAAAGACAAGATACGCAACTTTGAACGGACGAATATCGTGCAAAGCCTGAAATTCAGCGAAATGATGAATAATGCCCTGTCGAACTACCTGAAGGGCTTGCTGACAAACGAAGAGGTTATAGCAGAGCTGCTGCGGATTGCAGAAGAGATAAGGAGATGCGAGGAAGAAGGCAATGAGATGGGCTTGACCGTAGAGGAAAAAGCCTTTTACGATGCCCTCAGCACGCCTGAAGGTGTAAAGGAAGCCTATACCAATGAAGAGTTCATTCAGCTCACAAAGGAACTGACAGAACAACTGCGCATAAACCGCACCATCGACTGGAACCACAAGGAATCTTCTCGTGCCAAGATGAGGGTGATGGTAAAGCGACTGCTGAAAAAGTACAATTATCCGCCAGAGGGGCAGGAACAGGCGCTGAGAACCGTAATGGAGCAATGTAACAAGTGGGCAGACGACGAGAGTAACTTCACCGTCAGCCTGACCATCCAAAATAATTTCCACGCCCCGGTTGAGAATGTTTACAATAATATGAAATAATATCCGTTATTAAGATAAAGACGACAGGAAAGAAAAGAGTAATTTGACATAAGACAAACATAAATATCGCATTCCTTTCAGGAACCAATTCTCGACAAGAGGGCTCGCCCTCAAAATATATAAATATGCCGAAAGATATGCGACCAATGCTTCGTGTGACCGAAAATCACAGCGAGGGCGGCGGTTGTATAGGCAATGAGGCATAAGAGTGTCGAGACTTGGTTCCTTAATTGTATGTACTAATACGTGCCCTTGCTTTTTAATAAAGCCAAGATATGGAAAAGAAAGAAGAACCAGGCAAGGGCGGCATTATCAACAACTTCTACGCCCCTGTAGGCCGTATAGTGAACAACTACGGTACGATCAATGAAAACCACTACGGACAGGAGTCACAACAGCGGGATTATTATACGGACGAAGAGGTAGCCCGGGCCTTGGCTAATATTGTCGGCAAAGGGAAACCTATCGATACGAAAGGGAAATGGGCTGGTGCGCTTTGGCTGCTCAGATGGGAATGTAATTATCCGGCCAAGGCGCAGGACTTCTGCGAGCGCATAAGCCAATTGCCCTTGCCAGAGGGGCTGGAGTTCCCTTGCGAATATGAAAACATCCGCAAGGCATCTACGCTGTCTTTCCTGAATGACGATGCCAGGCAGATGGACAAGGTGAGATATAGCAAACACGACGAGCAGGAATTCTTCCAGATGAGGGGCGTAGCCCTTGCTCTGGAAAAGGAGCTGAAAAAGTGTAAGGAAACGGGCGATTGACCTCCTTTTGCCAGCCTGGCTTTCCCAAAGCGTTCCCAATACATTCCCAATTCTTTCCCAAAACGTTCCAACACCTTGGAGCGTTTTTTTTATGTTATACCTTTGCCCTCGGATTCCAACGAAAGACGGAGTTCGGGGGCAAATTCTTTAATGCCCCAACCGGAATCAACGAGAAGTGCTGGCCAGCCCGAGATCGCGTTCCAACAGTGTTAAATTAATTAATGAGTAAAGAACAATGAAATTACAAGTAAAGATCAAGACGATTGGCGAGGAACGCAAGGGCGTTTCCTCCCGTACCGGGGACGAGTGGCGCAGCCGCTGCCTGCTGCTCAGTTGGCAGGAGAAACGCGAGGACGGCAATGAACTGTCTCACTTCCAGCGAGCCATAGCTTTCGGCCAAATAGTGAAACAAGTAGAGCAGGGCTTCAAGGTCGGCGACGATGCGCTGGTAGATGTTTCCTTCTCGAGTACCGACCAACGAAACGGCTACTACCGCAATGAGGCTCGCATCATGAGTATTCAGAAGATTTCTGACAGCGAGGCAGGAAAGGGGGTGGCCCTATGATGCAGACAGAAGATCGCATCCGGTTGACGATAGTGACCGATGCGCCAGTAGGTGTGAAGGACTGTGTTCGCGGAACCTTGACCCGCGAGGACGAGAAGCTGTTCCGCTTCGATGAGACACAACCCTGGTTCGGACGGCGCTCGACGCAGACGGTGATGAAACGTAGTAATCTGCGCATCACACGCAAGAAGGACGGTTCCTATCGCGTATCCATTGCAATACCTGCCGAGATAAAGGAACCAGCGGGGGTGGACAGCTTGCTCTTCGCCAAGTATGATCAGGCAAGGGAATGGTTCGCCAGCCGCCTGAAAGCAACCGAGGCGCAGGAAGGTAAGGATGTAAAGAGCGGTGAGCGATGAACAGAATGGGTACTACAGCCAGGGCTCCTGCCGTGCAGGGGCCCGGCTCCCTCTCCCTGAGTGAGCTGGCTCAGGCCTACGCACCCGACCTCTCGGAAGCCTCGGCACGAAAGCGACTGCGCGAGTGGTTGCACTTCTCGCCAGAACTGATGGCAAAGCTCCAGGCTACCGGATACAGAGAGAGGCAAAGGGTACTTACGCCAAAGCAGGTGAAGATCATCATGGATCATCTGGGCGAGCCGTAAGGCAATTCATAATGCATAATGCATAATGCATAATTGGCCTGCGGTCTGCTCCAAGGTCAAAATTCAAAATTGGCCTGCGGTCGCTCCATAAGATTATAATTGTCCCACAGAAATTACAGAAATTACAGAAATTTTTTCGCTGGCGAAAACAAGGCGTAGCCCATATTTCCTTTATTTCCTTTATTTCTGCGGGACCTAAAAAAAACAACAAAACGAGTTACAATAAGTAGAAAAATGATTGAAAATGATAAAGCTTGAATACGTTGAGAATGTGCGCGACAATACGCCGCGCCCTCTCACAATTGAGATACTGAGACAGTTGGTTCGTTCGCCCTGGACTCGGACCTGTGTGGAGAAATTCCGCAGCACGGGCGATGACCAGTGGAAAAGGAAGCTGCCGGGCATCACCTGGCAGGCAACCTATCCGGGCGGTGTCCGGGCTAATGTAGGGGCACAATGCACAGGGCTGTTCATGCTCGATGTTGACCATATCAGCCAGTGCCATCCCCTGCAGCGAATCCGCGAGGCATTGAATACTCCCTTGCAGATGTACCGTGAGACGATTGCACCGAGGATTGATGATTTGAATATCGTCTGCGTGCATGGATCCCCAGGCGGGGATGGCATCCATGTCATTGCCTGCGCCCGGGAGGGTTTAACAACCATCCTCGATAATCAGCAATGGCTGGCTGCCCAGCTGGGCACTCCATTCGATACAAACTGCAATGACCTTGCGAGGCTTAGCCTGATATCTATTCCTGAGGATTTCTACTATCTCGACCGAGAAACTTTATTTGGTATTGTGGACGATGGCAAGGGAAACTAAAACCGACTATCTCCTGACGTGGATGACCAGTAAGGGCGAGTACAATCAGATGCATTACCAATGGCACATGGATGCACTCGCCAAGGCCGAGGAACTGATGGAGAGTCATGAGTCGGGCAAATGCCCGCTCTTTACTCTGAAACTTGTAACATACGAAACATTTCTAGACTAAAAAAAATGAAGCAAATCGTTAATACTAATCTGAATCAGCAGGGGGCGCAGGCGCTCCCTGCTCAGACACCCGGGATGGCTGCTGACATCCAGCCACAGGACTATCCCAAGGAATATGAGGGCATACCCTATGATAAGATCGTCAAGGCATTGCTCGAGGAAATGGGGGTGTTCGGTCAGCCTGCAGAGGGTAATCGGAACACGATGCTCTACCGTATCTCCAGGCAGCTGCGTTATATCTGTGATTTCCGCGCACCTCATCTGATGGCCATCATCCCCGATTGGGGATTGTCCGCCGCCGAGCGCCAGGAGTCGATAAACAGCGCCGTGAATTCAGCCAGAGGCACTGAGATGCCCAGTCAGCTGCAGCGGGTACTGGAACGCCTGAAGGGCGCAGGGTCGGAATCTGAGACTGAGGAAAAGGGTGAGGTAAAAGAGGACAATCCCGTGCCAGCCAATCTGCCCCGACTGCTCCGTATCTTCGTGAAGCGGAACCCGAGGAACAAGAAAGCTGCCCTGCTCAGTTGCCTGCCTGTACTGAGTTGCCTGCTGAGCCGTCTGCGTGCTGAATATCGCGACGGGCGCGAGGAATCGCCCATCTTCATGACCGTAGTAGTGGGGCCTCAAGCAAGCGGTAAGAGTTTCCTGAAGGAACTCTACAACCGACTGGCCGCTCCCATGCTGGAGAATGACCGTCAGCAGATGGATGCCGAGCGGGAATATCAGGAGAAGGTGCGCCGCGCCAAGAACAAGAAGGATCAGCCGGAACGGGAGACGTTTGTCATCCGCTGCCTGCCCGCCAATGTCAGCAATACGCAACTGCTGAAGCGCTGCGACCAGAACAACGGGCTGTCGGTGATCAGCTTTGCACCCGAGATTGATACGGTTGTCCGTTCCAACAAGGGCGGTGCCTGGGCTGACAAGGGCGACATCTACCGCATCGGATTCGAGGGCGGCCTGTTCGGGCAGGACTATGCCAGCGAGACGAGCTATTCGGCAACCGTAGAACTGAGGTACAATCTCCTGCTGTCGGGCACTAACCTGGCTGTCAACAACTTCTTCAAGAATGTGGAGAACGGCATGATGAGCCGCTTCTGCTTTGCCCAGATGGCCGATGACAGGGGATTGAGGATTCATCGCGTGCCGAAGTTTTCCAGTACCGATGACGAGTTCATCAAGTCGGAGGTGAAGCGGCTCTATGAGATGGGCAGCAACCCGCAGCCGGAGAGCATTGTGACGTTCTCCCTGCCCAGGACCTGCGCAGCCCTCGATGACTGGGAAGACATCCAGATCGCCGAGTATCTGGAGACGGGCAATGAGGCCCTGGACATCCTGCGCCGCCGCGCTGCCCTGCTGGGCTTCCGCGCCGCAATGGTGGGCTGGGCGTTGACTGGCGGGGTGGAGTCCAAGTCGGTAGTCGACCTGGCTGTATGGACGGCAACGGAGGTACTGAACCAACAGTTGGCGCTCTATGGTCAGAGGCTGAACGAACAGGCCATGCAGAGCCGCGAAGACATGGAGCGCAGCCGCAACAGGCTGATGCAGTCGAAGAACACCCGTCTGTTCAGTCTGCTGCCCGAGAAGTTCAGCAAGGATGATCTGCAGGCCCTGCGCCGCCAGCATAAGATGACGGGCGAATGTGCGTATATCATTTCCCGCTGGGCCAAGAACGGCATGGTAGAGAAACAGATAGACGGTAGATATAAGAAACTGACCGACCAGCCCGTGCCTGGAGAGAAAGGAGGTGAAGGATGAGTGCCTACGTTACAAAGCGCAGCCTTGCAAGGCAGGCGCTGCGCAGAAAGAGTTGTATGCCGATGATTGCCCAGACGACTAATCCCCGGCGCTTCATGCTATGGCTGTCAATAGCCTTTTGGGGCTTCCTCTTATTGTCAGGCTCAGTCCTGCTTGTGATTGCATTCCTCGGTTTGTTCTTCGGAGTACAGTTCTGATAATGTAAAATGGAAAATGGACAATGTAAAATGGATATATAAGCAAAAAGTTTTTTTAATGTTTTTAAGATTGGAGTTATGCCTGGGCTGTGAAGCTCGGGCATAATTTTTCTGTCAAAGTGGCAGGTAATTTTGACCTTTTGCAGTTATTGCACTTATTGACTTCGTCGAGCCTGCTCACGCTCGGCATACTGAAAGCAAACTTTCATCTGCGCTCGCTTACTCGCAGCCTTGACCTTCGGTCTAAAATCGACGCGACTCGGCATAGCTCAAACAAGTTTTGGCTTTGCTCTCGCTGCTCCGATTTTTGCAGTTATTGCAGTTATTGCATTTGCATTTTCTCTAAATGCGGTTTAACATTGATGGCTATTGGGATTTCCATTTGATAAGATAGCCGTCGGTTCAAAGATACAACTTCTTATTCAATTTCCCAGGCTTTCTTAGGAAACAACGAATAAAATTGCATTATTGCATTGCATTCGTTTGGTTGTGCCGCTTTTTGTACGCTTCAATGCGTCGTGCGAACTTCATGTCTTTCTTCTTGTGGGGATTAGGTGTGTATTCCAGATATTCAGGAATGTCTTTTCCCAGGTCCTCAATATATGTTTCGCCTTGGACGGGCTTGACGATGTGCAGGGAGTCGTATAGCGTATGCCCATAGACTTCGTATGCCGCGAGAATCATTGTGTCTTCCCGTATCTCTATCGTCTGGTAGTATCGGCTGGAGATGCCAAACTTGTCAAAGCGATTGTTGAATTCGATGCGATAGTTCTTGGGCGAGCAATGGCTTACGGTATAGACCGGCGTGGCGGCTCGGCCCCGTTCGTCATGCATCGTCATTCTGGCATAGGCATGTTCGTGACCTTGCAAGACCAGGTCGACGCCATATTTCCTTATGACGCCGTCAAAGACCCAGCGCTGAATCAGGTTGTTGTTGCCCTTAATGGAATAGAGCGGGTGGTGCAGGATGACGATCTTCCATTTCGCCTCGCTTTGACAGAGCTGCCGTTCTAGCCATTTGCGCTGTTTCAGCAGATAGGGTAGTTCGCGGTTTGAATCAAGGAGGAAGAACTGTACATTCCCGTAGGTCAGCGTATAGACTTGATTATTATCGATGGCCGAGTCGAGGAAGTATGAGAAGATGAGCGGGAACCGACGCTCCAGGCGGCGAACAAGACCTTTCAGATAGTCGTGGTTGCCCGTGACGCAGAGCAAAGGCATGGCCTGGGCCACGCTGTCTGTATTACGATAGGTCTCGGCCCAGTGCTGGTCGGTCGGACGTTCCGTGAGGTCGCCTCCGCACACAATGAACTCGCTCTGAGGATGGCGCTTGAGTGCCTGGCGGAGAAACATGTTTGCCTTGCCGTAGAGTGTATCCTGCACATCACCTACGAATAGGAAGGAGAACTTGCTTCGCCCCGGTTCATAGGTGCGGAAATGATACCAGGGTGAGGCCATCGTGCCGGTGACGACACGATAGGCGTATTCACTACCTGCCTTCAGATGACGGAGCCGTGCCACGTAATACGCCGCCCGTCCACGTCGTGATGCAAAGATCTCGCCCGCAGCCTCTGTATATACCGTGTCGCTATCGGCTAAGCATATTGTCAGCACCATTGACGGATGCAGTATGCTGTCGCACTGCCAGCTGATGTTGCGGCTTCCTTCCTGCTCATCGCCAAAGGTCAGCATGATGCGGCTAGGTCTGTCCGGCGCGCTATATGGTTGCTCGGGTACGTTGCCGAACCATACGTTCCATCGCTTTGCCATCCATATTGACAGTGCTGCGATGACAAGTACCGGCAGGAGGTGTTTTACAGTTAGTCGTACTTTTATTCTCATCGTAATAATCCATATTTGTCCTAAAGGACGTTTAAACGTTTTCCGACGGCCTTTCCATTGTCGACAATCGGCTGTCCGGCACTTTTCTGTCAGCCAAGTACATCCCAAACAGAATGAGGCACGTTCCTATCAGGAAATATACCGTTATCTTCTCCGACAAGATCAGCCAGGCAAATATCACAGTAGTAACAGGGTTGAAGTAAACATAGTTTGTTGCTGTCATGGCTCCGAGGTGTTTAAGTACCCAGTTCCAGGCCACAAAGCAAAGCATTGATGCCACGCAGCCCAGAAACAGCAGGTTTGCCATGATCGTCGGACGAAAGACGACCTCAGCCTGCGGGAGGTTTGGCCGTAGCAGGAAGTATGGTATCATAGAGAGCAAGCCGTAGAAGAACACCTTTCTCGTGATGAAAATTGTGTCATACCGCCTTCCGGCCGGTATCATCAGCAGTGAATAGACCGCCCAGCACAGGCAAGCCGCAAAGGCCAGTGCATCGCCGCGCGGCGAAAGGTGCAGCACGAAGTGACCGTTGAGCACCACTACGGCCACACCGACTGCAGCCATAAGCGTGCCTATGATCTGTACGCCCTTTAGGCGTTCCGACTTGTAAAAAGCCGAGATGAGCAGTGCGGCAAAGAGCGGACAGAGGCAGACAATCAGCGATGTATTTGTCGTCGTGGTGTAGTTCATGGCGCTGTTCTCGGTCAGGAAATAGAGCGAACCGCCACTGACACCCAATGCAAACATGAGTAGTTCATCGCATAACGAGCGGGACATAAGCCTGAAGGGGTGCCGGGTCAACGAGAAACCCATTAGCAGCAGGTAGGCTATGATGAAACGCAGGGTGAAGATCTGAGCCGCCGACAGTCCACTCAACAGAAGGATCTTCGTGAAAACAAAGGTAGAGCCCCATACGGCAACTACCAGGAAGGCAACGATATGATACAGCCACTTGCTCATTGTAAATCTATTCCTCCTCATGCCTAATGATGTGTTTCGCGGCAAAGGCCTTCATCCATTCTCTCAAGGCCGGTGTTTCCACTGTTATGCAATCGGCCAGGCCCAATGCGAAACGTCCGATGCCCACGTAGCTGCTAACCTGCCCGTCGAAGACCCAGTCTTCTCCCAGAGGGCTAACATCCTGCTGTGCCAAGGGGTATTCCTCCATAAGCAGGTTATAGGCGCGCCGATTCATGATGAGTCGTGCCGGCTGTGTCTGTCCGTCGAAACTGATGATGCGGAAGGCATCGGTGAAACCTTTACGGTGGTGCATGCTCATAAGCCAAGGCTCTTCCAGTATGCGGACGGCTTCGGCGCGGCTTAGCTTGAAAAGCTTATTCTGCCCAGTGCTGACTTCATAGGCCCATACATGTTTCTTGTCGTCACTCAGGCAAAATGGCTCTACCAGGCGGTCGGACGTCGTATTGCTGCTGGGTGATGAGTAGTTGACCAGCACAGCACGACGGCGGTGCTCCATTGCTTCCATCAGCGATTTCAGCAGGCGGCTCTTCTCGAGTCGGATGAGTTTTTCCTGAACGGCCTTAGTGCCGTAAATGGCAGCCAACTTGCGCTTGAGTTCCGTCTTGCGCTCCGTGTCCGACTCGATGGCGTCAATGGCATTGTATAGTGTCAGGGCTTCTTCCTGGTTGAAATACAGAAGTTCCGAGAGCTGTCGGTGGATTTGTGTGTTTTGTGCAAGTCGTACATGCCGATTGCCGGTCTGGACGACAAAGCCTGCCTCGTTGAAGGTGCTGATGTAGCGGTAGATGGTTCTGCGGTCTACTTCTAACAGTTCGGCCAGGTCATTGACAGAATACTTCCGGTTCGTCTGCATTAACAAGGTCAGCATGTGCAGTGAACGCTCTTTTTTGGGTTGTTCCATATCTCAGTTTCAATGCAAATTTCGTGAGTGGTGACAGTATGTGTGTGAGCCAGGGTATGCGGGACACTATCATGATAGTGAAGTAGCGCATCCCATGCCATCGGAAGGGGAGGGGATAGAGGCCTGTCTTGCGCAGTCCTTGCAGCGATGCTTCAATGTCCTGCCATTTCGTCATATCCCTCATCAGGGTAACGACGTAACACATTGCTATGATATCCAAGCGTCTGACCAAGGCCTTATGGCGTGGCTCTTTCAAGTGAAGTTCCTGCAGGTTGTGTATGACGGTAAGGTAGTCGCTGAACCGCTTGCGGACCACTTCGTCGTTGCTGTTGTGTGTGATGGAGTCAGCCCTATAGCGATAGAAATACGCGCTATACGTCAGTGTGATGAGGTGTGCCCTGAGCAAGTGCAGCTTGGTGCAAAACTCCTCATCCTCATGGAAAATGTGAGGCGTGAAGCGCAAGTCGCCCAATGTATGACGCCGGATGAAGTATGAACAGCAGCTGGGACTGATGTCGTACTCCATCATATATTGTGTGGCATTGCCTTCGTAGTTGCGCAGGCATCCCTGGCACAGGATATCGGGTTTCTTTTCCATGAGCAGGTTCAGCATCTTGATGTACGGGCCGTAGAGGATGTAGTCGTCGGCATCTACGAAGGTGATATATTCACCGTTGCTCTGTTCGATGCCTGTATTACGTGCTCCGCCAGGTCCCATATTCTCCTGGCGGATGGCACGGAAATTTTTGTTTCCCAGGCTTTCGACGAACGGTACAACCTCATTTTTCTGGCTGCCGTCATCAATGATAAGCACCTCGTAGGGAAGCACGCCATCCAGAAACGTCATACTTTCCACGCATTGTCTCAATGTGGAAATCGGTACATTGTAGCACGGAATGATGATGCTCAATTCTATATTGTTTCCCATATTTCTATCTAGCTGATAATCTGCATTTAAGCTGTTTATCTTTTAATCTTAGCATTAACGACGTGAATTGTAAAACTCCAAATACTCTCCGGCTACCTTTTTGTAGTCGTGATGACGACGTATGTATTCCAGTCCCTGGCGCTTCAGATCCGGGATGCGCTCGGGATGGAGAACCAGTTCTTCCAACTTGCGATAGACATCTTCTTCATCGGGCAGCACGTTCACAATGGGCTGAAGTTCCTTTTCTCCCAGAATATCGTATTGCTCAGGTTCTCCTCCCCCCACCAGTACTAAGCCCTGGCTTAGGGCGTTCAGACCGTTCATGGCGGGTGTATAGCTGTAAAGCTGATCGAGCAACACATCGCAACCAAGCATCATTTGACGGTATTGACTGAAGGGAACACTCTCGGCACGGCATATCTCGACTCTTTCAGGATAGTCCTTCTCCAGCCGCTCCAGGGCGCGAAGCATGATGTCAGTACCTTTGTAGGCGCTGCGTCCACGCTGTATGCCGATGAAGAAGCGAACGGTTTCTGGGATGTGGTCAATTGGGCGGACCGTTTCGTCGGGCTTAATCGGGTATGGGATAAACTTCAGTTTTTCAGCAAAATACGGGCGATAGCAAACGTCATACTCGTATAGTCCCGATACGATGCCTGCGCAGTCCTGGGCAATGAATTGGTTCAGACGACCCTTCTCGCCTTCCAGCCATTCTGCTTTCATCTGGTCATTCCAGGCAGAATGCCGTTCTTCGCTGCCCAGGTTAAAGTCGGAATAGCGAAATGTGTGGCAGTCCACTCCGGCTTTCACCCAGTAATAATCCATGCCGAAGGCGCCCAGGATTATCTTCCCGTTCTGCCGTTTCAGCTGCTCATAATACTTCCACATCCGTTCCACCCTAAGGTCCAGGAATATGGGGTTGATAAGTTGCACCACGTCATATCCCTTCAGCTTGGGCATCAGTCGATGCACTTTCCACAGGTAACTCATTGTATCCCAACGACCTAATGAACGGCGTCTGAGGTCAATGTCGCGCGGGTAGTTCTTCCAGGCATCGCCGTCTGATACAACAATAACATCCTGACCCAAGGCTCTCAGGCCCTCGGCTAAAGTCCAGTGCACATTGCTGTATTCACCCAGTAGAAGTATCTTCATAATGCCATAAATTGTCACAAAGTTAGAGTTTTTCTGCGAATAAGACAAGCTTTCCGAATAAAAATCGTATCTTTGTGGCCCGAATTGTAATGAATGACGCCATAAACGAGAAAATTCTAATGTCGCAGACCGAGAAATTGCATACGCAGGAGACAGAGGATACCTCATATCGACATGTCTTGAAGTACACAGGCATCTTTGGCAGTGTACAGGGACTCAAGATGTTGGTATCCATCGTACGCAATAAGCTGACGGTTTATCTTCTGGGGGTGACGGCTCTGGGTCTGATCTCCGTCTATAGCGCCATTTCCGAGTTCGTGGCCAGCTGTACGAATTTCGGCCTGCCTCTGAATGCAACGCGCGAAGCCAGCGAGCTGTTCGAGGCGAAAGCCACCCCTCTGCGCATCTCGCATTTTGCATGCATTGTCCGTACCTGGGCCTTGTGGACGTCTTTTCTCTCCGTTCTTTTCTGCGCCCTGATGTCTCCCTTGCTCAGCTATGGCTTCTTTGAACATGACTGGCACCACTGGCCCGAGGTCATTTACCTGGTGCCCATCATCGTTTCCCTGATCGTTTCCGGGGCCGAATGTTCCCTGCTGAAGGGGCTTAGGCAACTGCGCCGGGTAGCCAAGATTGAGACACTGGCTGCAGTTGTGACGCTGCTGCTGACTATACCTTTTTATTATATATGGCAGTTGAGAGGTATCATCGTAGGGCTTGTGGCCAGTTCTGTTGCAGTTTGCTTCATCCACCTCTACTATTCCGTGGGCGTTGTTCCCTATAGGGTGCTTCCCTTTAGCCGCCGCATCTACAGGGCGGGATGGCCTATGATCAGGCGCGGCATTCCCTACGTACTATCCGGTATTGTCAATTCTGGAGTAGCCATGCTGATTCCCATGCTTATCCTGCAGGTTTCCTCGATGAACGAAGTCGGCTACTATCGTGCCGGCTACTATCTGATGGTGGCCTATTCCGGCCTAATATTTGTGGCGCTCGAGTCCGATTACTATCCCCGTCTTTCGGCCGTCAACCATGATATTTCCAAGGTCAACCAGACGGTAAACCAGCAGATTGATGTCAGCTTGCGGCTTATCTCCCCCTTCCTTATCCTATTTATTATCTGCATGCCCTGGATTGTGCCCTTGCTCTACGAGAGCGATTTCATCGTCATTCTGGGCATGACGGTCTGTGCGGTGTACTATATGTTCTTCCGCAGCATTATGTTGCCAGTCTCCTATACGACACTGGCCCGAGGCGATTCCGTCCTCTTCCTATGCCTGGAGGTCATCAGCGGTGCCATTCTGCCTTTCCTGATATGGTATTTCTACAGGCGCTTTGGACTTGATGGGGCAGGGGCCGCCTTCTCCATTTCGTCATTAGCCGATATGGTGGTGAGCTACTTCGTATGCCATCTGCGCTATGGCCTTCGCCTCAGTCGACAGACTTGGGTCAACGCTTTCTTCTTCTTCTGTTGCCTTTCACTAACGGTCGGGGCATGGCTGCTTACCGATGGCTGGCAGCGCTACCTTGTCGCTTTTGCATCCCTGCTGCTTTCTGGTTCGTATTCATTCAACGGCCTTATAAAGCGGATAAAAGGATGATAAAAGGCCCCAAATATCCGTTAATCAGATTTTTCTCGCACTCGTTTTAAAAGAAAATGGCAGAAAAGTTTGGTCAAATAAAAAAAAGATTGTAATTTTGCACCGCGAAAACAGAAATGGTGCCTTGGATGAGTGGCTTAGTCAACGGTCTGCAAAACCGTCTACGGCGGTTCGAATCC
>JAILKU010000027.1 GCA_024693505.1 Bacteroidaceae bacterium
CACAGCCTGCAGCACTATGAGCGCCTGTATGAACGCATTAAAAAGGCAACCCAGCGGGGCACGGAGATCCTCCTGACAATTCTGCAAGAGTAAAACAGGGATCGTCGTTTAATTCTTACAGCCGTAGTCGTTTAGAGGAAAGCCTCAGTTTCCGTCTGCGCCTGCGCCATCCGACTGGGCAACCTTATGAACAGCGAGATCATTGGCCGTCCTACCGACCTCCCGTGGGCATTCATCTTCGAGCGGGTAGATCAGCTGCACCACCACCCTGGCCAGCTCTACGAAGCCCTCTGCTATGCCTGCTTCTTCTTCATCGGCTGGATGCTCTACCGCCGCCATCCCCGCAAGGTCGGCACGGGCTTCTTCTTCGGTCTCTGCCTCTTCATGATATTCACCAGCCGCATCCTCATCGAGTACACCAAGGAGAACCAGGTAGACTTCGAGAACGGCATGTTCCTCAACATGGGCCAGCTGCTCAGCATTCCCTTTGTTCTCCTCGGCCTACGGTGCATGAGGAGGGGCTGGAAGCAAAGAGACTGATTTCAGGAAGGGGAAATGCGGTTGCAGAGGAATCGCAGGAAGAACAACAGGACTACTATTGCAAGCGCCGTCAGCGCAATGGGGAGAAAACGCCATTCCTTATATGATTCTTCGGCAGGGATTTCTATGTAGGTCCCCTCGGCAATGAGTTGTTGGGTGCGGTCTAATACATAGTCACCATCATAGTGGAATTCTTCTTCCGTGAGAGGGATATTGCAGTCGGGCATCACGCCGCGCTGGGCTGGCAGACGGTCGTTGACGGTCTCGTCTATGACAATTCGTACCATTGGGATTTTGGCTGTGAACTTGCTGTTGGCCAGTTCGATACTGGCGAACTTCATGCAGGTCTCACAATGGTAGGCACTCATTGTCTCGCGTCCTACGATATAGCCTCGGCAGTTGCGCTTAACGGTTCCGGCCAGGAAGGTGGAGGCTGAAGCGGACCCACAGTCGGTGAGGACATAGAGACGGCCATTATAGCCCAGAGAATCGACAGACGGCGTGCGGGCCTTGTCTTCCTCCGTAGGCATTTGGTAGAGTCCCTTGCGTCCTTCCACAGGTTTGAAATCGCCGAAGATGGTATCGCCTGCAACCCAGTTCAGAGTGGGACTTTTGAATAGGGCTGCATTGACCTTCAGGTAGCCTGTATGTGGGCGGTCTGGCATAAGTCCCATCAGGGCGCGGGTGATACGCTCCAGCACGCCGGCATCACCTCCTCTGTTGTTGCGGACGTCGAAAATAAGGTTGGACACTTTGTTGCGCTCTGCGGCATAGACGGCAGAGACAACACTGTCGCAATCGACCTGGCTGAGACTGAAGGTGCTGATGCCGATATAGAGGACGCTGTCGTTGAGCTGACGGATGCCGATGGGACTGTCCTTATGCCGGTTTAGAGAATACTGATGAAAAAACTTGTTACGGTCCTTCTCATCTCCCATGAACCCCTTCACCAATGGTAGTTCCAGGCGCTCACCGTCTTCAAACTCATAGACCATTGTCTTGCCTTGGGGCTGAGGACCCGCTTCAAAAGCATAGTCGATAAAGTTACGGTAACAGGCTTGGTAATCTGCTACGGACTTGACGTTGGCATCATAATATCTTACACTGCGTCGGCTTATGGCCAACAGGTCGTCTGCAGACTTCCCGTCGATGCGTGCAATCCGACGGCCCACATACTTGGCATAAGAGCTATCGGCTACCAGCACGACGCAGGCTCGTTCATTCAATGAGTCACCAACGGCAACCAGTCCGAAGTGAAGAGGCGAAAAGTAAATACCCAACCCATCTTTCGGCTTCTTGGGATTATCAGGCACGGGGCAGTTAATGCTAAGATGCGAGTCGTGGATGACATCGTTGTAGTCTCCAACGAGTATGGCGAAATCCTTCAGCTCAATGCCGTCAGCGGGGATGCGCTCAATCTGTTTGTTCACAAAGGTATCATACTCCTCCTCTGTCATGAAATCCTCCAGCGAGGGATAAATCTCTTTTATGCTGCCTGTCAGTTGCAGGTAGTCAGCCACAGCCTCTTCGCGGGTCAGGTGGAACTTGGTGGGCTGTGGTTCAGGCTTTCGGAAGGTGGTGCGCAGCCCGAAAGGTGTCATGGGGTCATCGCACCTGGTATCTTTCGAAACGCTCAACATGATGCTCGGCTCGCTGATGGCATGATAACTGTAGCCTAATGTGCCCAAAACGTCACCTCGTTTCAGGCGAGTACCGGTTGGGATGGCCTTGTCGCATCGCAGGCCGAGAATCCATAGTTTCCTGTCACCTATCTTGAGTCCTATTTGAATGGAGAGGCATCGGAGATCCCATCCTCTGGCGCGGAACGCTGCTTCCTGTCCGGCAATAAATTCGTTGTATGGCTTATCGGAATTACCGTAGCTGGACGAGGTAGATAGCGACATGTGGTAGGTGTAACCGTAGTTCTCCACAACAGCATCGGCAGGACAAAGCACCTGTGTCCCTTCTGGAGCCGAAAGGAAGAGGTTGTCGAAGTTAAACTCGTCCCCAATGTAGTCCTGCGGACGGTAGAGTATTCCTT
>JAILKU010000170.1 GCA_024693505.1 Bacteroidaceae bacterium
AATGTCAAAAAAACGGAAGGTGTGCAAAAACAGGTCAGAATAGGGCGTAAACGCTCCCTGCTTAGAGAAATATTTTTTTCTGGGCAGGGAAAAATTTTTTCCTGGGCAGGGAGAAACTCCTACCTGCCCAGGGCGTCTATAGGAGAGTTATTCCATAATCGCCACAATGTAAAACTTTTTTGCGCGTTGTAAGGCGGCCTTTTGGGATTGAAAAACATTAATTAGCGCTAATGAACCGTTGATTTCATCGAGTCTGCTCACGCTCGGCTATGACCGAAGCGAGATTTCGTCTCAGCTCTCATTGCGCGTTACTTCTTTGAGGTCATCTCCAGGGCTCGGGAGGTGGGTATGGGTTCTTCGCCCAGATATGCGACGATGAAGGCATCGGGGAACTTCTCGCGAATGGACGCCAGGGTGGCCTTTGCCTGCTTGTAGTCGGTGGTGCCGCCGTAGAGGCCCTTGAACATATTGCCGCTCTTGACGAAGGTGACGGGATAGAGGCCCTTCAGCCGTTCATCGTCCGACTTTAGTTCGCTGCTGACCGCCACTATCTGAATGCTGAAGACGGGGATGGCCGGCGAGTTGATGAAGCCGGAAGCAGGTTCGGTCTTCTCTTCCGGAGCTGCCTCCTGCGGTTTCTCCACGGGCACTGCCTCCTGCGGCTCTTCCCTGGCTGCTGCATCCTCCGTTGCCTCTGTCTGCACGGGCTGTTCTGTCTCCGCCGTCCCCTCCGCATTCTTCCCTTCGCCTTCGTTTTGGTTTTCGTTTTCGTTAGCGTCAGCGTTCTTGTTTTCGCCTTCGTTTTGGTTTTCGTTTTCGTTAACGTTAAGGTTAGGGTTAGGGTTAGCGTTAGCGTTAGGGTTAGCGTTAACCTTCTTCCCTTGCGCCAATGCACTTTCGGCCCATTGCTGCTCCAGGGGCGGGTTGTCCGAGTCGGTCACGGGTTGTGCCGCAACCTGCCCGCCCACGTTAGCGTTAGGGTTAGGGTTAGCGTTTTCGTTAGGGTTAGGGTTAGCGTTTTCGTTAGGGTTAGCGTTAGCGTTTTCGTTAGGGTTAGCGTTAACGTTAGCGTTAGCTTTGACCTTCTCTATCTTCAGTCCGCTTTTCCTGCCTCCCGAGCTGCGCAGGGTGGCGAGCGTCTTTCGCTCCGTCTTGGCCTGGGTTGTCTGGTAGTATTCGGCCAGGGCGTTGTAGATGCACAGGGCAATCTCCTTCTGCCCCTTCTTGCTGGTCATGTAGGCCTCGTCCTTCCTGTTGCTCAGGAAGCCTATCTCGGTCAGTACGGCGGGCATCATAGTGTGGCGCAGCACGTAGAGCACCTCGGGCTTGGCACCGCGCTCTGTGGGCCTGCCCGCCTCATAGTAGTTCTTCTGCAGCAGCCAGGCCAGCATCTCGCTCTTCGGCAGGTTGCGACTCTGGGCGCTCTGCAGCACGGCATCCGACAGGCCCTTCGTACTGGCGAAAAACGTCTCGGTTCCGCTGAGCAGGGGTTTCCACTCTACGGTATTCACATGAATGCTCAGGAACAGGTCGGCATTTGCCTTGTTGGCCTTCTGGCAGCGTTCGTCGAGCGAGAGGTATTCGTCCGTCTCGCGCGTCAGGATGAGCTTTATGCCCGGCTTATGCTTGCGGATGAGTGCCGCCACCTCCTTGGTGACCTCCAGCGTAATGTCCTTTTCCTGAGACTTTTTGCTCTCGCATCCCACGTCGCGACCGCCGTGCCCGGCATCAAGCACCCAGACCAGTGGCCTGAGCTTTTTGGCGCCGCACAGAAGGGGTATGCAGAGAAAAAGAAGTAGAATTTGACGTTTCACGACTGCAAAAATACACATTAGCGAGAGAAATACAAAGAAAAATCGTTTTTTTCTTTTATTTCCGGGCGGAAGTTGCCTCAGACGGAGAGTGTTACCCGCTGCTTAAGCAGTTCCTGGCGCAACCTGGAGACGTCGATCTCCGCAGCGGCGCAGCGGGCCGAAGCAGCCATCGCTGCCGCCGTGCCGGCTGCCTGACCCGTGACGAAGCAAGTGCCTATCTCGCGGGCATCCCACGCCAAGCCCTCCTCGAAGCCGAAGCAGCGGCCTGCCACCAGCAGATTGTCGCATCCGCGAGGCAAGAGGGCGCGGTAGGGAATCTGCCATACCGGACGGTCGGCACCCTTCACCACTCCGCCGCGATACGGAATAGGATCGGAAGCACCGCTCATTCCTATTGCATCGGGGAACTCTGTTCGCGTCATCGATTCCTCCAGGGTTACCGTATGAACGGCCTCCAGGGCGCGCGTTACCCTGACGCCCAGCTGCGGCGCCGTCTCCAGCAGAAAGACCTTCTCGTAGCCCGGCTTCGACTTGATGTCCTGGACGCGCTCCCATATCTGACGGCGAAACTTCTGCTGCAGGCGCGAAAGGTTCAGTATGTCCAGTCCGTCCTGCTGCTCCTCGCCCCGCATATGAAGCATCGTTACACCGGGAATGGGTGTGGCGCCGCCCACGTACTGAGCCTTGAAGCCCTCAGCGCCGGTATCTACCCGGTCGGTATTACCCAGCCTGGCCAGCAGACCGATATGGTATTTTATCTCCTTGAAGGGAACCCCGCTCCAGGCCATTACATCGCCGTCGCCACTACAGTCCACAACCGTCCGGCAGCGGATGGCCAGGCGCCCGCTCTTGCACTCGATGACGACAGCCTCTATCCGGCTCCCCGATAGGATGACATCAGCCGCAGTGCTGAAGAAGATGGTCTGCACACCTGCCTCGCGGCACATCTCGTCGAGCACATACTTGCAGGCCTCAGGGTCGACCATAGGATTCATCTCGTTGATGCACATCCCCATACCGAAGAGACTGCCGCAGACATCGTCGCTGATACCGTGCACTACCTTCGTCCACGAACCGTCGGGCCCGGCTCCGCGCGTATTCAGTACGGGCAGGACGAGACCGCCCGTCCAGAGTCCGCCCAGATGGTTATGGCGCTCCAGTAGGATGACGCTGCAGCCCTGCCGCGCAGCACTGACTGCCGCAGCAAAACCTGCCGGTCCGCCGCCCACAACGACCACATCTGCGCCGGCCACAACGGGAATCTCCCGGGCCGGCTCTTTCAGGTAGCCGTCTGCGGGCAGTCGCGTTTCCACTCTCTTTACTTTCTGCCTGGCAGCCCGGGCCTCAATGCCCGAGACGGCCATCAGACTTGTGCCCGCTGCGGTGCGTTTCAGAAAATCTCTTCTATCCATATCTAAAGGGTATTAAATTGTAGTATATCTGGCTCAACAAACCATTCTCCGCCGTAAAGATACACTTTTTTTTGGCTATTATCCGATTTTTTCATAATTTTGCATCAGAAAAGTTCAGATATAAACAAATAAATCCATGAAATCAATAGTAAAATCACTTTTGTGCGTGGGCCTGTTCGCTTGGAATGTGCAGATGCAGGCCAAAGTGAACATTATTCCCAAGCCCTCCCAGGTGGAGGAGCTGTCCGGCCGTTTCCTCCTAAAGAACGGTATGTCCATAGGCATCAGCGACGAGAGCCTCGCCCCAGCCGCCACCTATCTGCAGGAACTGCTCTCCAAGTCCACAGGCTTCAGCATAAAGACCGGCGGGAAGGCAGGCAAGATTCAGCTGAATCTCGTCAGTCCGGACGAGGCGGACGAGAGCTACATCCTGGAGACAGGCAAGAAGGGGGTCGTCATCAGCGCCCATAGCTATCGCGGCATCATCAACGGCATTGCCACACTGCGGCAGCTGCTGCCGCCGGAAATAGAATGTGACACGAAGGTGCAGGATGTGGAATGGACCGTTCCCGCAGTACGCATTCAGGACCGCCCCAACTTCCACTGGCGCGGACTTATGCTGGATCCCGTACGCCACTTCTATTCCGTCGAGGAGACAAAACGCCTGCTCGACGACATGGCGCTCTATAAACTGAACAAGTTTCACTGGCACCTGACCGACGACCAGGCCTATCGCATTGAGATAAAAGCCTATCCCGCCCTGACCTCAATGGGCGCCTGGCATCCGTTTAACGGACTTGACAGAGGCTGCCTGGAGCGTGCAGGGAAGGAGAACAACGCCGCATTCCTCATCCCCCGAAAATATATTCGCGAGGTTGACGGCCAGGAACTCTACGGCGGATTCTATACGCAGGACGAAATACGTGAAGTTGTGGCATACGCAGCCGTTCGCGGCATTGACGTCATCCCCGAACTGGATATGCCCGGCCATAACTCCGTAGCCTGCCAGTGCTATACCTTCCTGAGCTGTACCAACAACGGCATCAGCCCCCTCTGCCTGGGACGGGAGACCACCCTCGAGTTTGCACAAAAGGTGTATAAAGAGGTCTTCCAGCTCTTCCCCTACGAATATGTGAGCATTGGCGGTGATGAGGTAGACCGCGGACGATGGGCACAATGCGCCGACTGCCAGCAACGCATCAAGCAAGAAGGCCTCAAAGACGTCAGCGAGCTTCAGGCCTGGTTTACCAAGGAAATGGAGAAGTTCTTCAACGCCAACGGACGTCGCATCCTGGGATGGGACGAGATACTGGAGGGCGGACTCTCAAAAACTGCAACCGTACACTGGTGGCGAGGCGACCATACCGACGTTACGCAGCGCGCCACACAAATGGGTAACGAAGTCGTGCTCTGCCCCTTTACGTTCTGCTACTTCGACTATTCTCAGGACAACGGTACCTTGCGCCATATCTACGACGGTGATATTGTCCCCACCGACCTTAGTGCAGAACAGCTGAAGCTCATCAAGGGCATGCAGGCCAACATCTGGGGCGAGTGGATTCCTACTGTCGAACGTATGCACTGGCAGGTATTCCCCCGCGCGCTTGCCTTAGCCGAGAAAGCATGGACACCCCGCGCTGACCAACAGTGGGAAGACTTCCTGCCGCGCCTAGAAAGCCACCTGCCCCGACTCGAGGCAAGGGGCATCAAATATCGCCCGCTCCAAACGAACAGACCGTAAGAAGGGGTTCAAGGCTGCGATTAAGCGAGAGGAGAACGATGCTTGCATCAGCTTTCCCGAGCGGGAGCAGGCTCGACCGAAGGTCAAAGTTCAAAGTTGAGCTTCGCTCGACTCCCGTCGCGACTCGGCCAAATGAAATCGAGCTTTCAATGGCTCTCGCTGCTCCAGGAGTTCAAGTCTTCTCTTGCTCAGCATAGCCCCAACAAACTGGACTCTGACCTCGTTTCCCTTTGAACCTTTCAACTACAGATGGAACACTTGGCGGATACGGTCAACGTAGTCCAGTTTCTCCCAGGTAAAGAGTTCCACCTCGACCTCCTTCGTGGCCTGGTAGAGTGATTCGTAGCGCTTTACTACTGTGCGCGGTTGCCGTCCCATGTGTCCATAGGCCGCCGTCTCCTCGTAGATGGGGTTGCGCAGCTTCAGCCGTTGCTCTATGGCATAAGGGCGGAGGTCGAAGAGTTCCTGTATCTTCCTTGCAATCTCGCCGTCCGACAGACTAACATGGCTGCGGCCGTAGGTGTTTACGTATACGCTGACCGGTTCAGCCACTCCGATTGCATAGCTTATCTGCACCAGTATCTCGTCGGCCACTCCAGCTGCAACCATATTCTTGGCAATATGGCGTGCAGCGTATGCTGCCGAGCGATCCACTTTCGACGGGTCTTTCCCGCTGAAGGCGCCGCCTCCGTGTGCTCCCTTCCCACCATAGGTATCCACAATAATCTTGCGGCCCGTAAGACCAGTATCTCCGTGGGGTCCGCCAATGACGAACTTTCCGGTAGGATTAACATGGTAGGTGATGCGGTCGTTGAAGAGTTTCTGAATCCGCTCGTCCTGAATCTCCTCCTTCACCCTCGGGACGAGGATGTTAATGACGTCCTCCCTGATGCGCTGCTGCATACGTTCGTCGGTGTCAAACTCGTCGTGCTGAGTGGACAGCACAATCGTGTCAATGCGCACCGGCCTGTTCTCATCGTCATATTCAATGGTCACCTGGCTCTTGGCATCCGGACGCAGATAGGTCATCTGACGTCCCTCGCGCCGAATATCGGCCAGGGTACGCAGCAGGTGGTGTGCAAGGTCAAGGCTCAGGGGAATGTAGTTCTCCGTCTCGTTGGTGGCATAGCCGAACATCATACCCTGATCTCCTGCTCCCTGCTGTTCAGGATCCTTTCGGTCCACGCCGCGGTTGATGTCATCGCTCTGCTCATGTATGGCGCTCAGCACACCGCATGAGTTCCCGTCGAACATGTATTCGCTCTTCGTGTAGCCGATACGGTTGATTACCTCCCGGGCGATACGCTGCAAGTCAACGTACGCATTTGTCTTTATCTCTCCCGCCAGTACGACCTGTCCGGTCGTTACAAGCGTTTCGCATGCCACCTTGGCCTGCGGATCGAATGCCAGCAGCTTGTCCAGCACGGCATCACTGATTTGATCGGCCACCTTGTCGGGATGGCCCTCACTTACAGATTCTGAAGTAAATAAATAACCCATAGCAAAATAAATTAATAACCTTTAAAATGCGCGGAAAAGACCTTAGGGCAGAATGCGTGACAATTAATGAAGCAGCGAGCGCGAAGAGGGATTCACTTCAGTTTTACAGAGTCGCTATATCAGATAAGTCAATACCTTGCTTCCTGGAGCGTCCAAAATTGTCGTTTTAGCATTTTTTTGTGTGGTTGCAAGCAGCCCAAATCTATCCACATTTCTTATTCGGGGTGCAAAGGTACGAATAAGAGAGCGATTTTCCAAATTTTGGAGTAGCGAATGCAGAAAATGTTTGCATTTATTATGCTGAGTCACGACAAAAGAAGACTAACGGTCAAATTTATTTGAGAAAATCCGAGCGAAAGTACTTTCAACGATAGTTAAAGGTACGAATAAGAGAGGGATTTTCCAAATTTTGGAGTAGCGAATGCAGAAAATGTTTGCATTTATTATGCTGAGTCACGACAAAAGAAGACTAACGGTCAAATTTATTTGAGAAAATCCGAGCGAAAATGCCTTCCAACGTCAGAAGCGGAGGACTTTACGCCTTAGTGTGTCTATTTCGCTCTTATTCTTGCTGTAGCTGGAAGTAATCCTGACGATTCTGCACTGATTATGGCCGTCCCCCTCTTTCCGTTGGAGATGATGCCGACAACCAACTGGCCTTTGAACAGTTTCATCGTGGGCTGGATGAAGACCTCGAAGGAGGTGGCGTCACCATTGCAGAGGCCCTTGAAGTCGGCAGCTCCACTCACCTGGACGTTTACCTGGCAATCGGCCTCGGGGCAGAGGTTGCCATCCTTGTCAACGGCCTGAACCACATAGAAAGCCATATCCTCGCCGTCGGCACGAAGGGTCTTATGGCCACGATACTCATCGAGCGACTGCTGCGTGACGGTAAGGCGGCAGGGCGTGCCAGCCGTACGGACAACACTCTCCCCTCTGCGCACACCGTTGGCATCGTAAACCACGACGCGCACCTCGCCCGGTTCGTATCTGACATTGTTCCAACGCAGGCGGTAGCGGTCAATCAGCGGGTCGGTCTCGCTGGCTATGCGGCTGCCGTCGGGGTTTGCCCTGGCATCCAACTGCTTGGTGATGCGTCCCTGACTCTTCCCGTTGACGAACAGCTCGGCCGTGGGATAGTTGGTATAGCAGTAGACGGGCGTCACCTCGCCTTCGCGACCGGGCCAGGTCCAGTGAGGGAGCAGATGGACGGTCTCGGCATCGCGGTTCCAGCGGCTGCGATAGAGCCAATAGCGGTCCTTGGGCAGGCCGGCAAGGTCGAAGATGCCGAAGTAGCTGCTGCGTGCATTGACGCGGTCATCATAGGGAGTGGGCTCGCCCAGATAGTCGAATCCCGTCCATACGAATTCGCCGATGACCCAGTCATTGTCGTCCTGGAGCACCCAGTCGTCCTCGGGGATGTTCGACCATCGGCAGGCTTCAAGGTCGTAGGAGCAGCATTGTCCGTCGGGGTAGGTCTTGTCGTTGGCGCGGACCACGGGGAATTTATAGACGCCGCGGCTGCTGATGGTGGAGGCCGTCTCGCTACCCAGGACAAACTTCTGATGCAGGCGGTCGTAAGCCGTCTGATACCTCGTCGTACGATAGTTCAGGCCGACGATATCTATGCCGTCGGCAAAGCCGGACTCGATGACATCGTCCCAGCGGTCGAGACCTGCGGTGCAGGGCCGCGAGGGGTCGAGGCTATGGGCCAGTTCCTGCATGGCGAGCATCATCTGCGTGCCCTTCTTATTCGACGACTCGGGTATCTCGTTGCCGAGGCTCCACATGACGATGCTCGGGTGCAGCCGGTTGGCCATGATGAGGTTGGTGAGGTCGCGCTGCCACCATTCGGCATAGAAGCGGTTATAGCCGTTCTTGCACTTAGGGTAAATCCACATGTCGAACGACTCGGCCATCACCATCATGCCGAGCGAGTCGCAGATGTCCATCTGCCACTGCGAGGGCATGTTGTGCGAGGTGCGGATGGCGTCGCAGCCCATCGCCTTGAGGAGCTCCACCTGCCGGACGAGCGCTGCCTTGTTGACGGCGGCCCCGATCATGCCCAGGTCGTGGTGGAGGCAGACGCCGCGGAACTTGCGCGTCTCGCCGTTAAGCTGGAAACCGTGCTCTGCGGTATAGGATATGGTACGTATGCCCACACGCCTGACGACTTCGTCCGTCACCTTGCCCCGGGAGTCCACGACCTTGATCCTGAGGGGATACAAATTCGGATGCTCGGGCGTCCAGTAGGACACTTTGGAGAGGTTCATCTCGATGTGGACCTTCCCGGAATGGACGGCGGTCTGCGTCTTGTGGCCGCAGAGCTCTATCTGCACGCGGTCTGTCTCGTTGCAGCCTACGAGGGACAACTCCACGCTGACCCATGCGGTCCGCTCAGCCTGATTGATGGAGAGCGTGCGCATATTGATTCCCCACATGTCCACGGCCTTGCCCGCCGTCTGGACCAGCGTGACGGGACGGTACAGTCCGGCGCCCGGATACCAGCGGCTGCTTTCGGGCAGGTTGCGAAGCCGGACCGCCAGGATGTTGGCCGCGCCGCCCTTCCTGACGAAGGAGGTCACATCGACGTTGAACGCATTGTACCCGTACTTCCATTCGCCGGCCCGGATGCCGTTCACATAGACCTCGGGCTCGGCCATCGCGCCGTCGAAGTTGAGGATGATGCGCCGGGCGTTTTCGGCGACGGTGAAGGTGCGCCGGTACCAGCCGATGCCGGTCCAGGGCAGGCTGCCGGTGCGCCCGGTCTTCTCGGTGGCCACGCGCTCGCCGTTCTGCTCGATGGCGACGGTCTGCCTGTCGTTGTCGTTGTCGAAGGGACCGCTGATGGCCCAGTCGTGGGGCACCGTGACCGTCTGCCAGCCGGAGTCGTCGTAGTCGGCGCGGGCGAAGGCGGCATCGTCGGCGCGCGTGAATTTCCAGTCATAGCGCAGGACGGACTCGAGGCGAGCGGGAGCGGCTTTGGGGAGAACTGTGGCGGAGGTCGCCAGGAAGAAGAAGCAGAAGCAGATAAGTTTCATAGGGTGAGATAATAGTGAGGTGTTATTTATCGGAAGTGGGTTTGCCGGCAGGCCTGATGCGGTAGGTTGTGCCGGGAGAAGTCTTCATCTGGATGACGGAGCCGCCGAGAGTCTGCCTGTGGCCGTCGGAAGCCTCAACGGCGACGCCGGCATCGCCCCAGGGGTTCAGCAGCTTGAGTTCGCGGCCCCGTTCACTGTGTATGGTGACCTCGCCGACGTGTCCGTCGAGCAGGTCTGCCGAGACGAGGAAGGCGCCCTCGACCCTGAAGCGGCGGAACGAGGCGTCGAGCCGCCGGGGCCAGACGTGGAAGAGCCGGACTATGCCGCCGTGGCCCATGCAGAGCATCTCGTTGACGGTGCAAGGCACGGTGCTCCAGTTCTCGGGCCCGTGGGGATTGTCGCGCTGGAAGCCGTTGGGGAAGGTGTGCAGGGCGTAGCGTCGGAGCTGGGAGAATATGGTGTCGGCCGGATAGCCCACGCGCACGGCGGCGGGGAAGAAGCTGTTGGAGCCGTTGTGGTCGATCCAGCGCTGCATGATGTCGATGGTGTTGCGCGCCACGGCGAGCAGTTCGGGGTCGTCATCGGGCCCGATCTGCCCCGCGGGGAAGATATGCTGAATACCGAGCGTGTTGTCGGGCCACCAGTCGATGCCCTGCTCGGTATATCGGAAGACGGTCTTGCCGCCGCGCTCCTGGGTGGGAAAGTCGGCGAGGCGGCTGATGCGGTCGCGCCATTCATCGCGGCGGTCGGCGTCGAGGCCGAGGAAGTCGCTCATGTCGAGGGCCAGGCGGAGGACCATTTTCACCAGGCCAAGCGAGCAGAGGGGGTTCATCGTGCCCACCGTGCCCTCGTGGATGGCATCGTTGAGGATGACGTAGCGCCCGTCCTGCAGCGTGAGATATTTCTCCCAGAAGACGGCGACGCCGCGCACGAAGGGATAGACGCTGCGGGCGAAGTCGGTGTCCCACGTGCGGTAGAACTGCATGGCAAGGTTGCATACGGCATATGCCGCGTTGCTCTTCTGGCCCCAGAACATGCCGTCCGCCTCAATGTTGCCGTCCAGGCGCCACTGGAGGTGCAGTGAATCCATGCGGGCGGACCATCGCGTCGTCTCGATGCCCAGCGGACCGATGCCCACGGGCAGCAGGATGCCGTCCACGATGCCGCAGACAGCCTGCGAATAGTACTCGCCGCGGGGGATGGCGGCCATGAGCGGGGCGACGTAGGGCCGGGCCTGCTCCAGGCGATTTGAGGAGTAGAGGCCGTAGAACATGGCCTGGTAGTTGTAGTTCAGATGGTAGTCGCCGCACCACGCGGGCCGCTCCTGCGTAATCCACGAGCCGAACAGGCCGGGCGGGAAGTCAACATCGCGGCTACAAGAGGCGATGCCGTAGAGCGAGAGGTAATATTGCCGCTCGACGACGCTGTCGGGCAGACTGACATAGGATTTCGCCCAGTAGTCGCGCCACCAGCGGCAATGCGACCGCCGTACCGGCTCCAACTTGGCGTCGGCGGCGCGGCGGGTCACGGTCTTCAGGCAGTCGTCCGTCTTGAAGTCGCTCGAGAAGGCGCACACGAGCGTAAGAGGCTTGCCGGGCCGGAGCGTGAACGCGCCTGAGGGGCATCCGGCCAGCGCTGCGGCGGCGCGGGAGGGAATCTCCACCGAGTCGGTGAAGGCGCGCATGATGTAGCGGACGCCCCCGACCGTCGTGCCCTCGGCGCGCTGCTCCGGATAGTCGGGAACCTCATTACGGTCCGGGAGGACGAGCCTGACGGAGCCGCTCACCTCCTCAGGACCCTCGGCGGTGAGGCGGAGGAACATCAGGTCCTCGGTGGCGGCCACGAACGCCTTGAACGAGACGGCCAGCTCCCCCTTGGCGAACCGCGCCGTGGTGGTGGCGTCGAAGAGCTGCTGGCTGACGTCGTACGAAGCGCCCTCCAGGCCCGGGATGGACAGCTCAAGGCGTCCCAGCACGAGGGGATAAGCCTCATCGTGCGCTGAACGGAGCCGCCAGAAGTCGTTGCGCGAGAGATGGAAGACGAGTCGCTCCGGCGGGCCGGAGAGCGCGACGCCGGTGGAGCCGTTGCCCATCAGCGGGCCGTCCACCGAGAACGCACTGGGCGTGCGGGCGGGCGGCGCGGAGAAGATTACGTGCTGGCGGCGCACAATCTGCTCCGCCTCGTCCGGCGTGCTTTCCCTACAGGAGAGGAGAACAGGCACGATAAGTCCCAGAATGATTCCTTTATTTATATACATCTATAATTTATACCGCCCGATGTCGCCCTGTTGCCTGTTCCGCAGGCGCCAGTAGCCGGGGGCCAGGTTGAAATCCCGTTTAAAGGTCAGATAGAGATTGTTCGTCGAGCCGATGCCCGAGCGCAGCGAAACCTCCGCCAGGCTCATCGAAGTGTAGCGGAGCAGCTCGGCGGCCATGCGCAGCTGGAACTTCAGGCGGAAATCGACGCCCCGCATGCCTGTCAGGATGAAGATCATCGAGTCGATGTCCTCGCGCCTGAGGCCGTGCGCGTCGGCAAAGGCCTGCAGGTCGGAGTTCCCGTCGGCCAGGTAGCGGAGATAGGCGTCGAACATGCGTATGCCCGTGGGCGCCGGCTTGGGCATCCCGACGTAGGAGACGACGCCGTCCACCGAGTACTGCCGCTTCCAGCGGAAGGGCGAGATGTACAAGTCGGCGAACCGGAACTGCGGCTCGTCGAGCAGCTTCCTTTCGACCGTTACTCGCGGTTTGTCTGACCGACGCAAAGTTTGCCTGTACCGCCAGGCATTTCCGTTTCCGTGACGTGACATTTTGCATGAATTTGGGGCAAAAATACAAATAAGATTCCATTCTGCCAAATTTTCTCAAATAAAATTTCCAGAAGGATATAATCTCGTTCGCGATTGAGATTATTTTATGGTGTCAATGAAATAATCTCAATAATTTTTGAGATTGTTACTCGGAATCATGAAATAATCTCAATTAAATTTGAGATTTTTTCATTGTTTCAAAGAATAATCTTTTTCGCGGCTGAGATTATTCTGCGAGCTTTGAGGGGGAGGAAACAAAGCGCCGGGAAGCCGTTCCAATGTGCTCCGGCGGATAAATCAGGGGCAGACAGTGCTGCTGACCGCTCTCCGAAGGATACAATAAGGGTGGACAGTACGTCAGGCGGATACAACAGGGGCGGACAGCATCATTGCCCGCTGCCCGGCGGATATAATAAGGGCGGACAGTGTTGCTGCCCGCCCCTATATAAAGATAATGTATAGGCTCTCGGCTTAGTCGGCCAGCTTGGCCTTGATGAACTCGCGGTTCAGGCGCGCGATGTTGGCAATGGTCTCGCACTTGGGGCAGACGGCCTCGCAGGCCCGCGTGTTTGTGCAGTTGCCGAAGCCGAGCTCGTCCATCTTGGCCACCATGGCCTTGGCGCGGCGTGCGGCCTCTACCCTGCCCTGCGGCAGGAGGGCGAGCTGGCTCACCTTGGAGCTGACGAAGAGCATGGCCGAGCCGTTCTTGCAGGCTGCCACGCAGGCGCCGCATCCGATGCAGCTGGCGCAGTCCATGGCCTCGTCGGCATCCTCCTTGGGGATGAGGATGGCGTTGGCGTCCTGCGGCTGACCGGTGCGCACGGTGGTGTAGCCGCCAGCCTGCATGATTTTGTCGAAGGCCGAGCGGTCCACCATGCAGTCCTTGATGACGGGGAAGCCTGCCGAGCGCCAGGGCTCGACGGTGATGGTGTCGCCGTCCTTGAACCGGCGCATGTAGAGCTGGCAGGTGGTGGCGCCGCGCTCCGTCTTGCCGTGGGGCGTACCGTTGATGTACAGCGAGCACATGCCGCAGATACCCTCGCGGCAGTCGTGGTCGAAGACGAATGGCTCCTTACCCTCGGCGATGAGCTCCTCGTTCATGATGTCGAGGGCCTCGAGGAAGGAGGTGTCGTCGGGGATGTTCTTCAACTCGTGGGTATCGAAATGGCCCTTCTCCTTGGGGCCGTTCTGCTTCCAGAACTTTATTGTAACAGTTAGATTCTTAGCCATGGCAGATTAGTTCTTATAGTTACGTGTTTGTACCTTGATTGCCTCATACTCGAGTGGCTCCTTGATGAGCTCGGGGTCGGCGTCCTTGCCCTGATATTCCCAGCAGCCCACGTAGAAGTAGTTCTCATCGTCGCGCTTGGCCTCGCCCTCCTCGGTCTGGTACTCCTCGCGGAAGTGTCCGCCGCAGCTCTCGTTGCGCGAGAGTGCGTCGTGGGCCACGAGCTCGCCCATGGTGAAGAAGTCGCGCAGGTGGACGGCCTTGTCGAGCTCGACGTTCAGCCCGTCCTTCGTGCCGGGCACGTAGAGGTTCGTGTCGAACTCCTTCTGGAGCTCCTTCATCTTCTTGATGCCGGTCTTCAGGCCCTCGGCGGTGCGTCCCATGCCGACGTATTCCCACATGATGTGGCCCAGCTCCTTGTGGATGCTGTCCACGGAGCGCTTGCCCTTGATGCTCAGCAGGCGCGTGAGCTCGGCGTCGACGCTCTTCTCGGCCTCGGCGAACTCGGGCAGGTCGGTAGATACCTTCGGCCAGATGGCCTGGTCGGCCAGGTAGTTCTGGATGGTGTAGGGCAGCACGAAGTATCCGTCGGCCAGTCCCTGCATCAATGCGGAAGCTCCCAGTCGGTTTGCACCGTGGTCGCTGAAGTTGCACTCGCCGATGGCGAAGAGGCCGGGGATGGAGGTCTGCAGCTCGTAGTCGACCCACACGCCGCCCATCGTGTAGTGGATGGCGGGATAGATCATCATGGGCTTGTAGTACTTCACGCCGTTGATTTCGTTGGCCAGGTCGCCAGGATATACATCGGTAATCTCCTCGTACATATCAAAGAGATTGCCATAGCGCTGCTTCATGGCGTCGAGACCGAGGCGGTTGATGGACTCAGAGAAATCGAGGAACACGGCAAGACCTGTGTTGTTCACGCCATAGCCCTTGTCGCAACGCTCCTTGGCAGCACGGCTGGCCACGTCACGGGGAACGAGGTTACCGAAAGCGGGATAGCGGCGCTCAAGATAGTAGTCGCGGTCCTCTTCAGGAATCTCCCAACCCTGCAGCGTACCATCCTGCAGCTTCTTGGCATCCTCCAACTTCTTGGGAACCCAGATACGACCGTCGTTACGCAGCGACTCAGACATCAGCGTCAACTTGGACTGCTTGTCGCCATGAACGGGGATACAGGTGGGGTGAATCTGAACATAAGAGGGATTAGCCATGTAAGCACCCTTGCGGTAGCACTGAACGGCAGCCGTGCAGTTGCAACCCATAGCGTTGGTGCTGAGGAAGTAAGCATTGCCATAACCGCCCGTAGCGATGACGACAGCGTTGGCGCTGAAGCGCTCCAGCTTACCTGTGACGAGGTTCTTGGCGATGATACCACGAGCACGGCCATCGACGATGACGACGTCTTCCATCTCATAACGGGTGAAGAGCTTCACCTTGCCGGCCTGAACCTGTGCAGAGAGGGAGCTGTAGGCACCCAGCAGCAACTGCTGACCCGTCTGACCCTTGGCATAGAACGTACGGCTCACCTGAGCACCACCGAAGGAACGGTTGGCCAGCATGCCGCCATATTCACGCGCGAAGGGAACACCCTGTGCCACGCACTGGTCGATGATATTGTTGGACACCTCAGCCAGACGATAGACGTTGGCCTCACGAGCGCGATAGTCGCCGCCCTTTACAGTGTCATAGAACAGACGATATACAGAGTCGCCGTCGTTCTGATAGTTCTTGGCTGCATTGATACCACCCTGTGCAGCGATGGAGTGTGCACGACGGGGGCTGTCCTGGATGCAGAAGTTGAGGACATTGAAGCCCATCTCGCCGAGGGAAGCAGCAGCACTGGCACCAGCCAGACCCGTACCCACAACAATAACGTCGAGCTTCAGTTTATTCTTCGGGTTCACCAAACGCTGATGAGCCTTGTAATTGGTCCATTTCTCAGCTACTGGTCCCTCAGGAATCTTGGAATCTATTTTTTTAGCTTGTTCTGACATAATTGTAAGGTTTTAAGGATTCACGTTTCAAAGGTTATCCACAAATGGGATCACCGCCCCAAATAGCAAACTTAAACAGTACGGCGTAGAACATCAGGATGACGATGGTCGACCAGATGAAACCGATG
>JAILKU010000009.1 GCA_024693505.1 Bacteroidaceae bacterium
CCCCTGAACATCAGGCGCAACCCTGCCAATCAGTGGCAGGGGCTGCGTCCGGTGCAGGCCGACAAGTTGTTCTGCCAGTTCAAGGCAATGAAGTGGGGGCTGCGGGCAGCCATCAAGCTACTTGACAACTACATCAGGCGCGGCGCCCAGACACCCCGACAGATCATCAGCCGATGGGCACCGCCCAGCGAGAACGATACCGCGAGCTACGTTCGCAAAGCCTGCCAGCAGGCAGGACTAGACCCGGATTTTCCCGTTTTATTCTGGGCCGACCTACGCAAGCTCATCAAGGCAATGTCGTGGATTGAGAGTCGATTCCAACCCGCCGACGAACTGCTGGACGAAGCAAGAAAGACCCTCCCCCTTGCCCCTCTTTGAGGGGACAATGGGGAATGTAAAATGGACAATGTAAAATGGAAAATGGACAATGAGCAAGGGCGCTAGCTTAATTATGAACTCCTGGAGCAGCGAGAGCCATTGAAAGCTCGCTTTCATTTGGCTGAGTCGTGACAGGAGTCGAGCGCCAGCTCAATTATGAATTATGAATTATGAATTGGAATAGGGAAACATGGAAATTCATCATCCAGCTCATCATCAGCATCCTGACGGCCATCATGACCACTCTGGGCGTAACAAGCTGCATGGGAGCTCTACACATCTGATAGTCATAACCGGACTTTAGCTCTTTCAACCTCTGTAAGCAGAAGCCCCTGCCATTTTGGCAGAGGCTTTGCTATTTCGTAGCACAACAGTTTTTGCATTTTTGCATTTTTGCATTTGGTGATTTTGCATTTTTCATGCTCTTCTGCGCAAGCCGCCCTCTCACTTACCCGCAGCCTTGATTTCATCGAGCCTGCTCACGCTCGGCATACTGAAAGCAAACTTTCGTTTCCTCTCGCTTACCCTCAGCCTTGATTTCATCGAGCCTGCTCACGCTCGGCATACTGAAAACAAGCTTTCGTTCTCCTCTCGCTTACCCGCAGCCTTTGCATTTTTCAAGAAACAAGGCGGAACGGCTCCCGTTATACGCTTTGAAGTCGAAATTGCCCGCCTTACGCAACTTTCAGGGACTAAATTATCTGATATTACATAATTATCTGTAACTTTGCGGCGCTTTTCAGCAGAGTATAAGTCAAACCATATAAATATTAAATGATATCAAGATGAGAAAGTATGCTTTTTTTGCGGTTTTCGCATTGGCTTGCATTGTAAGCACATCGTGCTCGAACGACGATGAGAAGGACGACCCTGTTGTTGTGAACCCGGCGCCAAAGGAACAGTGGAGTGAGACCTACAAGGGAAATGACTATACCGTGCCCCAGCTGCCAGACATCTACGTGAACTATTGGGAGTATTGCTACGACGCCAAGGAGAACGCGAACCTGACATTGCGCATCTCGGGTGCGTTCCCCAAATGCCGCTATTTCAGCTTCAGCACCTACGATGAGACGGGCAAGGTAATAAACGGCATGTCCGACTACAGCATTGAGCCCGATGCAGGGTGTGTAAACCCGTTCGTGGTGACGTCTGACGCCACGAACACCTACACTGTCTACCTCGTTCCGGCCAAGATTACGAAGGAGCAGCTTGCAAAGATCCCGAGCAAGAACATCATCACGATTGCCGGAAACATCACGAAGGCCTGTATCATAATCCGTCAATACCTGGGCATCGATGAGTATGGCGGCGTGGACATGCCTGCCATCCGGGCCTTCGACCTGAACACGATGAAGGAGGTGCCTGCTCCCAAGCGCATCCCCAGCAATGTGTGGGTCAGCGTCAAGGAAGACAGCTTTAAGCCCCTGTGGTCCGACAGCGAAACCGACCTGCCCTTCATGCTCGCTCCCGGTGGATCGTTCTATCCCAACAGCGCCACGAACTATCTGTTCTGCCGCACCGCGGTGGAGAAGGACCAGGTGCTGACCTACAGCCTCATCCCGGCTCCCTATCCCAAGCGTGTCGAGGACTACGCCAGCGCCCCCTGCCGCTACTGGTCGATGTGCTACGGCACTCAGTATGACACCCGTTCGTACTACTCGATGTATGATGCACAGTGCAACGTGCCCGACGGCGTGAAGGCTACCTTCGTGGTATGCCTGAAGCAGAATCCGAAGCTGGCCGAGATTGAGAAGGCCGTCAGCGACGCCAAGGCCAAGGGACAGTATATCTTCCTGACCGTATGGGACAGCGAGCGCCCCTCGTACTTCGGAGCGGACAAGCCTATCGGCAACACCATCACCACGATGTACCGCAACATCCTTCCGAACAAGGACTGGGAGCATTCCATGACGCACATGACAGCCGTGGAATACGGCGACCCCGTTCACTATTCCATGCAGGATCCGGAGAACATGCAGGCCGACCTGAAACTCAAGGAGTACGGCCCGAGAGCCAAGAAAGTAACGACTCAGGAGTTCCTGGACAGCATGAAGTAAAAGGCACGAAAGGCTGAATGAATAAGGTCGGGTTCCAAGCAGGGAGCCCGACCTTGTTCTTTATATGGAAAAAACAACGCCGTTGTTTTACCGTTCCTACACCGATGAATGGCCGAAACAACGGCGTTATTCCGGGCTTCCTGCGTCGTTGCCGGAATTCGCATAGCCGGCACGTCCGGCGGGGATGCTGACCAGGAAGGTGACGAGGCAGCAGGCTACGACGAACACGAAGAAGATACGGAAGCCCAGTTCGTCGGCCAGCCAGCCGGCCACCATGCCGGGAAGCATCATGCCCAGGGCCTGGAATGCCGTGCAAAGGCTGAAGACGGAGGTGCTCTTCTCCCCCCGCGCGAAATAGACGAGGAACAGGCTGTAGGCCGTGAAACCCAGGCCGTAGCCGAACTGCTCGAGGGCTACGCAGGCGTTGATGACCCACAGGCTCGAGGGCTGCACAAAGGCCAGATAGACATAGACGAGGTCGGGCACGGAGATGGCCAGCACCATGGGCCACCACCAGCGGCGCAACCCGTGACGCGAAACGAGCCAGCCGCCCAACAGACCGCCCGCCAGGAGGCAGACGACACCGACCGTGCCGTAGGTGAACCCTACCGTAACCGTGCTGAGCGCCATGCCTCCCTCGGCTACGGAGCGTAGCATGAAGGGCTGTGCCATCTTGGCCAGCAATGCCTCGGGCATACGGAAGAGGAGCATGAAGAACAGGGCGGAGACGATGGCGGGACGCGAGAAGAAGGCTCGCAGGGTGTCGAGGAAGGCTGTGGCGAACTCTGCCCCGCCGGCGGCCTGCTCCTCCACCCGCGGCAAGATGCGCCCATGCCAGGCAGCCAGCAGGATCATCAGAACAGCCAGCAGCAGCATCGTGATATTCCATGCCACAGGCACCGAATAGGCCCGCTCCATCCAGCCGGCCAGCATGACGATAGCGCCCTGGCAGAAGATCATGCCTATGCGGTAGAACGTGCTGCGCACACCGACGTAGAGGGCCTGGTCCTTCTCGGAGAGTCCCAGGATGTAGAATCCGTCGGCAGCGATGTCGTGGGTGGCACTGCTGAAGGCCATCAGCCAGAAGAAGCACAGGGTGCCGCGCAGCCACCACGCCGCATTGAGGGTGAGGGCCACGCCGGCCAGCGCAGCGCCCACCAGCAGCTGCATCATCACTATCCACCAGCGCTTCGTGCGCAGGGCATCCACCAGCGGGCTCCACAGCGGTTTGATGACCCAGGGCAGATAGAGCCAGCTGGTGTAGAGCGCCAGTTCGGTATTCGACAGGCCAAGGTTGGTGTACATGATGACGGAGAGCGTCATGACTGCCATGTAGGGCATGGCCTCGGCAAAGTAAAGTGTGGGAACCCAAAGGGCGGGAGAGAGCCCCTTCCCCTTGTCCTCCGCCTGAAGGGAGGGAGTAAAGTGTTGCGGGTGCTGTGTGCTGGTTGGGTTGTTCATTTATTGCTTAGTTTAACGGTTTCTGAAATGCCCGCGGGGGCGGGTCTCTATTCGACGCCCAGTGCCCTAATGCCCAGGCGGTGGTCGTACTTCATCATATAGTCGTAGAGCGGGATGTCGTCCAGCACCACCTTCTTATGGATGCTGCTGGCGTTGAGCAGGTGCAGCTTCCCGTCGGCACCCCACTCGGCAATGCCAACGTGGCTGATGTCGAGCCCGTCGCGACTGGTCACCAGAGCCAGTATGTCGCCGTCCTGGACATAGCGCAAAGCCTTGCGGTCGCGGCCGAGCAGGCGGCTGGGGATGTAGCGTACGGCAGTCCCGTTTATCTCCTCCTCATACTTACGGATGCGGGCAATGTCGTCCTGCTTCCCCTTCAGCATCGGATAGAGGTCGGGGTGCTGACTCATATAGTGCACATCGATGCGCTGAGTGGCGGTGAAGGGGAAGTAGTTTCCGGCGGGCGTAGCCTTGCGTTCGCTGACGAGGCCCAGTGCCACGTTGCTCTCGATCCACTGGCTGAAGTAATGGTTACGGCTCGGGTAGCCCTGCATCCGGCCTCCGCGGTAACGGATACGGGTCAGAGTCCGGCAGTAGTCGTCCCACTTGCGGCCGCCCTGGCGGGTGGTCAGGGTAAGGGCCAGTACCGTCTCCACAAACGTGGTGCAATCCAGCTGACGGAGGTTAACGACCAGTTCTTCCTTCGGGTTCACCTCCAGTGTCTGCCCGACATAGGGTACGTCCAGCAGGCGATGCCCGAAGTAGAGCATCAGGTTGGTGCCCTGCGGCTGCTGAGCCCCGTCGCGCAGCAGCTCCACCACGCGCAGACTGTCCTTCTGAGTATAGGTCAGTCCCCAAGCCTCTGCCCCACTCCACAGAAGAAACAGCAGGCAAGACAAGATGTGTAAATATCTTCTTTTCATAGCAATGAAAAATGGACAATGGAGAATGGACAATGGACTATGAACTATGCACTACCGCATACCCCACCAGGCGGTCGTAGCGGGCACCCTGCCCACGATAATAGACGAGGGTGGAGTACTCGTTTTCCGTCTCGTAGAAATCGCCCATCGTACGGGCTGTTGCACCGTCCTCCTGCCTGAACTGATAGCTATAGTAGCCCTGCTTCAGCAGGATGGGCACCTCGTATTCTCCGTCTGCCTCGTTGTATTCCATGCGGCACTCCGGTGCCAGGGCCTCGCCCGTCCACAAGCCGCAAACGTACACATCGCCACCGGGCAGGCGGGGACTCTGCAAGCGGAAGTGCACCGTGACGTATTCGGCGGTAGTGGCATCGTCCACGTCGTCGGCGCTGCGCAGGACATAAACGCCGTTCTGGTCCTCGACATACTCGTAGTTCCGGGCAGGCCGCGACTCAAATAGCGTGGCGTGGTAGAAGGGTTCGAACCACTCCATGCGGTCGACACCCAGGTTCGTGCGGTGGACATCGAGAATCTCGAAGCGCTGATACTCGCTGCCGGCAGGGAAGATCAGATCGCGGTTGTGCGTAAACTCTATGCCCTGCGCATTATGGATGTTAGGCTTCAGGTCGGTCACCCGATTGTCCCATCGCCGGTTCTGCATCACTACTGTGCGCAATTCCTGGGCGGGATCGATAACGGAAAGCGTGCCATAGCCCACAGCCAAGGATACTTGCTGGTGGTCGCGATTGAAGTCGACATCGGTATTGCTGCTGACGGTCAGCCGGATGGGCGTCACGTTCTCGAAGATGCAGAGCTGAGCCTCCAGCACAGGGTCGTCCTCGTCCATATCGTCATCTTCGCGAAATATCTGGACGCGGTAATTGCCGCTCAGCAAGAGGTTTGTCTGCCTGTTGGGCAGGGTCAAGGCATAGTGAGTATAGAGCTGAGTCGTATTGAAACTGTGCTCGTAATCCTCGATGAGCTGGTCGTTGAGTCCACTCAGGTAGTCACTCTCGAAAATCTCATCCGAGGGATTCCAGTCGGCATCGCAATGCTGGATGTGATAGACGTAGCGCTGCACATCGTGACTCATCTCGTCCCATGAGATTTCCACATGCTGGTGCTTGCCCAAAGCCATCATAGGCGGCGCCTTGGGATTGCGGTCCACAATGACCTGCAGCGTGCGCACATTCTCGTCGAAGATGCTCTGCACCTGAGCCTGTGTGCCCAAGAAGGGGAAGAGCAGCAGCAGGACAATCGCCTCGCCCTTCAGCACAGGCAGATGCCAACCGAACTTAACGGCCAGCAGACGCATCACCACAACGGTAAAGCTGCTCAGCAAGGCACAGATCTCGACCGACATGCCCATCTGCTGGCAAAGCATATAGACCAAGCCGCCGGCAACGCAGGCCAGAGCATAGATCTCCTTCCGGAAAATAAGGGGGACCTCGTTGATGAGCACGTCGCGGATGACACCGCCCGCAGCACCGGTAATGGAGCCCATCGTGATAGCCATCCAGTAGGGATAGCCCATGTTGAGCGTCTTCTCAATGCCGATGACATTGAAAAGGGCAAGCCCGATGGTATCGAAAAGGAACCATGTATTGTTCTGCCGGATGAGGTACTTGCCAAAAGCCATTACCCACACAACAGCCAGCGCGCAGCACAGGAAGTAGATATAGTTCGTCATCCAGAAAGGATTCACACCCAGCATCAGGTCGCGCATTGTGCCGCCTCCTATGGCCGTAGCCATTCCCACGATCCAGGCACCGAAGATGTCGAAGTGCTTAGCCGAGGAGAGCCGAACACCGGATATTGCAAAGGCAAAGGTGCCAATGAATTCGATGGCAACGAAGGAGGCAGGCAGACGAAGGGTCTCGCCCATCTCCTGCAGCAAGGTCTGAAACCAGTCGAGCATGGTGCCTATTCCTCCACAAGGCCTATCTTCTGCCACTCCTCAATGGTCTGCGTAACGTCGCGCAGGGCAGTGTAGGCATCCACCTGATACTCGTCGCACAGGGCATCGGCCAAAGTCTGAGCCGAGAATTCTCCCTTCTCGGCCTGACGCCACATCAGGGCAGCTGATTCATTCAGGCTTATCACCTTGCTGAAATCGATATTCTCCTCACCATAAGCCACGATGATGTGTTCTCCGCACACATCGCGCAATTCAAAACCAGGTTTGATTCTCATAATCTTATTTCATTTTGTTATTATTCATTATTTATACATAGGCCTTATAAAAAGCCAGGAGCAAGCGCCGTGCAGGACGCAGGAAGCGCCACAGCCTGATACGGCTCCGCAAGGACGGGTCGCTGGCCAGAATAGTGCGCTTGGGACGGATATACTCGATGACGACGCCGCAGACATCGCTCACCAGACATTGCTCTACACCCCTGATATTGCCGTCGCCCTGCAGCGTGAGGTCTGCCCCCTGCCGCTCAATGACGCGGTGCAGCACGTAATGACCGGGATGGATCTGAGCCAGGACGGCATCGCCGACCTTTACATCCTCGGGATAGGCCAGCTTCACCCGGTCGCGACCATACTCGATAAACGGACGCATACTGTACCCCTTCACCCAGATGACAGCTGTATGACCTTGCGCCAGCGTCTCACTCACCAGCGAGAGGAAAACATCGTTGGGCACCTCGTGCCTTCCAGAGTCGGACACCAGGCCGTTGCGGCGGTGATAGCACCAGCGCAGAGGCGTCATCAACAGGCGCAGGAGGTGTCGGAGGACGGACTTCAGCATATTCATTTGGCTATCGTATCATGACAGAGAAGAGCAGCCTCTGCGTTGGGAAGGCAGCCCAGTTCATAGACAGGACAGAGACGCAGCACCTCGCTGATGGCATCGCAGATGCCCTTATAGACGCGCTCGTCCCACTTCATACTGCTTACAGCCGGCAGCAGAACGCCAAACGCCTCCAAGGGGCGAAGGGGCCGGATGCTGTTGCTGGGCCGTTGCTGAATGCGCACAAAGGCTCCGATCGGCGCCTGGATATTGCGGTAGCAGGGCGTCTTTCCGCTCCAGGGAGAACCGTAGATGCGGGCCTCTCCCCCGACGACGCGCACCACCGGATTGTCATCGTTCATCAGATCGCAACCCGGGATATTATCGTACCAGAGGCGGGTATGGGTACTCTTGCCCGTTCCGCTGGGAGCTGTCATCAGGTAGCCGCGTCCCTGGCAGCGTATGACGCTGGCATGAACGAGCAGCGTCTGGCTGTCGGCCGAAGCAAAAGCATAGGCCATCATAATTGCATTGTTCAAGCCGAAATTGCGCTGAGCCCAGGTCTCACCAGTCAGCGCAACAGTACATTGGCCGAAGTCGGCACTGGCCTGCATCAGACAGCAGAGCACGCCGCTGACGTCGCTCACCTCGATGCAGTAGCTGCCGTCTCCCCGCCGATAGACGCCGTGCCGGCCGTTACCGTTGTCGAACTGGCCTATCTCGCGCCCGGCCTCCTTCCAGCGGAAGCTGTCATCCACGGTCAGGGTGAACAGCAAGGGACCGGACGGTGCCTCGACGGCAAACTTCCGGAACGAGGGAATGAGTTCCTCGTTGTTGCCGGGGTCAACAAACGAGATGCCAAAGTCGTGGTCGCCCACCCGATAGTATTTCGTAGTCATTTACTGTCTCTTCTACTTTTTCTTTCCGGATTTCCCGTTCTTCAGCTGATCCTTCAGCGCCTTCTTCTGCTCCTTCTGCTTTGCCTTGTCGGCCTTCTCCAATGCCTTCCGCTCAGCCCTGGGGAGGTTGGCCCTCTCGTCCTCGAGCGTAGCCCACAGCTCAGGATGGAAACTGAAGTCGTCTGTCGCAACGGGCTTGATCTTCATGCCCATAGCCTGCTGCGTCTTGTTCACGCGCTGGCGCACCTTCTCCAGCTTCTTCCGCTTTTGGTTGTAGAAGACGGCGCAAGTCATATTGCTCAGCAGAAGCTTGTCCTCGAGATAGGCGTTCAGCTGAGCTGAATAGAGCTGGCGGTCGCGCAGGAAAGACGTCTTATTCTCCAGGATTACGGTATCCAGACGCTGAATATCCGTCAGGTAAGCGGTGGAGTCAATCATTGAGACGGCATAGCCGAACATATAGGCCGGCACTCGCTTTGCCTTGGCCTGGACCGCCGAGGGAAACAGGCAGCCGGAGAGCGCCAGGGGCAGGATGTATTTTAGCAGTTTCATCTTCTTTATCCTAAATTTGCACGCAAATATACGAAGATTCCCCGAAACCGACAAGATTTCGGGGAATCTTTTCTTGTTAAGGCTGCAATCCGGCTATTTCTCGTTCAAGTCCACCACATAGCTGACCCACCTTCCGCTCGGTGTGAGGGCCTTAATCCAGAGTGTGCGCTCCGAACCCTTGTTGGCTTCCTTCACTGCATTCTCCCAGTCCTCGGTGGTCTCCATTTTCTGGTCGTTCACCTGCATGATGATAGCACCCTTCGTCACACCGGCATCCTTCATCTTGCCGTTGCGGATGGCATTCACGATAAGTCCATAGGAGATGTTCAGGCGCTGCTTCTCGTCGTCGCCCAGAGGCTTCAGCTGAACGCCCATGTCATCCATGTCGACTTCCTCCATCACCTTCGTGTTGCCCTGAGTATTGCGGAGCGTAACGTTGGCCGTATGCGACTTCTTGTCGCGGATGTAGGTCAGCGTCACCTTGTCGCCCGGACGGTGCTGTGCGATAGCCTCCTGCAGCTCCGACATCTTGGCTACCTTCTTGCCCTCGAACTGAGTGATGACATCACCCTTCTCCAGTCCTGCATCCTGAGCGGCACTGGCATCCGTCACCTTGTCCACATAGACGCCCGACTGAACGCCCAGGTCAACCTCGTTGCCCTTTGCCTTCTCGGCATCGATGTAATTCATCACATCCGTGCCCTGAACGCCCAGGATAGCACGCTGAACGGTGCCATAGACCTTCAGGTCGGCCACCACCTTGTTCATAATACTGGTAGGGATGGCAAAGCCGTAACCGGCATAGCTGCCCGTCTGACTGTATATCATAGCATTGATGCCCACCAGCTCGCCGCGCTCGTTCACCAGGGCGCCGCCGCTGTTTCCGGCATTGATGGCTGCATCGGTCTGGATGAAGCTCTCTATGCCGTTGGCTCCCAGGCTACGTGCCTTGGCGCTGACAATACCGGCTGTCACCGTACTGGTCAGGTTGAAGGGGTTACCCACGGCCAGCACCCACTGCCCGAGCTTCAGCTCGTCGCTGTTGCCGATGGGCAGGGTTGGCAGATCCTTGCCGTCAATTTTGATGAGAGCCAGGTCGGTAGTCTCGTCAGTGCCGATGATGCGTCCCTTGAACTCACGGTTGTCGTTCAGCTTCACCTCGATCTCGTCGGCACCGCCCACGACATGATTGTTCGTCACGATATAGCCGTCGTTGCTGATGATCACACCGCTGCCTGCGCCGTGACGGTCGGGACTCTTATACTCGCGCTGCTGAGGCTGACGGTCGCGACCCCCATAGCCGAAGAACTCGCCGAAGAAGTCGCTGAAGGGGTCCTGCACAGTGACGCGCTGCGTCTTGCCCATCTGGGTCACCTTTATATAGACCACCGCATTCACCGACGATTCAGCGGCCTGAGTCAGATCCACCAGTCCCACAGCTGCTGCGGCGGGGCGCGAGGGAGCAGTCGCAGGGAAGGCTTCCGGCTCGGCCGTCTCGGCCCTCGAACCGGTTGTCGTACTAACTACAGCACCCGTAACGGCACTGCTGGCAAAAATCAGTGCTGCTGCACCAATCCAATTCTTAGTTGTCTGTTTCATAACTTTATACTTTCATTTTTGTTTGTTAATATTCAATTCTTGCTTATCGCTCTCACGCTAAATCTGATGCAAAGATACGGCCAAATTTGTTATCAGACACAATTTTCCGGTTATTTTTCCCAATATTTAACATAGTGTGAAGTACGATTAACGGTTGTTAATCCCAAAACATTTCCTTTTCACATTCGTTTACGCGCCGATGACAGTCCCCGTTCCGACCGGCTGACATTCCGACATTTCCCGCAGACATTTTGGCAGGAGGAAGAGCGGCAGAGGGGATGCCAGCGAAGCCTGAAACTCACCGGCAAACAACCTTCCGACGGCATTCCGGCATACGAAAGAGACATTTTTTAATATTTTTAAAGGTAAAAGCAGCTCTGTATAATATTAAATAGGTATATTTGCAGCATGAAAACTATTGATACATATTTCGGAAGTAATGAAACCCATCGCCAAAACAGCCTGAACCAAAGGTCGACGGCCGAAGGGAAAGTCAAGGGCCACCCGCACTCAGCCCAGGGCACCGCCCCGGGTAGGAGAGCAAACATTATACCCGCCCTGAACAGACATAAGCTTTGCCTGCTCCATTATGCCTTTGCCCTTGCAAATCTGTTCGTTGCCTGCCTGCTCATGCCCTGCCCGGCAAAGGCCCAGAACCGTCCGGGAACCGACGGCAGTTATGCAACCGTACTGATTGCCCCCGGCAGCGACCCCGGCGGGCAAATGAAGTCGGCACACACCATCTATGAGATACAAGGCACAATCGACCTCGGCGGACAAACCCTTACTGTCCCCCCGGAATGCGTACTGAAGTTCAGCGGAGGCCTCATCAGGAACGGAGCGGTGGTTTTCGACAACACTTACCTTGACGGCCTGGTCCGCTTCTCCGAGTGTGCCTTCCGCGGACAGCTCTCCAATCAGGACGTCACGCTCTCCTGGTTCGGTGCCTCCCCTGCCCAGCCCGACAATTCTGCCATCATCAACGACGTGGCCAGCATCGCCCGGGCGGCGGTAGTCGTCGATGCGGTGTACCCCATCAGCAAGACCATCATGATAGGGCGCCATGTCCTGTTCCGCGGCCTCAACTGGAGCGAGAGTGTCTATGCCAATATGGTGCGGAACGTCCACTACGGCTTTAAGACCACTTCCCCCGTCAATGCCATCGCCTTCAGGAAAGGCGGCAGCCTCAGCATGTTTGGCATCAGCGTCTGGGGCAACGAGACACTCTATGTCAGCGGGAACACACACGACAACGACGGCCCCAATGGAGGCCCCCTGCAGACAAGCGGCATTCTCATGAAGACCGATGCCGGCGCCATCGATGCCATCTTCGACTGTTCGTTTGTGGGCTTCACCTACGGCATTCATGCCGAGGGGCGCTACATCGAGAAGATAAAGGGCACCTACTTCAGCGCATGCCGCTTCGGACTCTTCACCGCATGGACCTCCGACTACATCTGCCAGGACTGCCACTTCAACACCAACATGCTCAACTACAACATCCAGGCCCACGGCATTGACGACGCCATGCCGAACGCTCTCCGCAAGACGGGTGCCGGCGCGGTAGTGAAGGGAGGCGGCATGGTACGTTTCCTCGACTGCAAGTTCGAGTTCAACTTCATCCACATGATCATCGACGAGGCCTGCATCATCTTCAACCTCCAGAACTGTATCTTCGATGCTGCCACCCACAGCTGCATCATGCTCTTCAACGAGAAGGCACCCGACAACTGGCTCATCGATGCCGAGCTGCACAAGCCCAGCATCAACTGCATCAACATCTCTGGCAACACTTTCTGCCGGGGCGCTCGCTGCGAACGCTGGCAGAACACCAGCCTGCCCGGGTCGGGCATTCTCTATGTCCGCGAGAGTGGAGACAGGGGCATGAACATCAGCTTCGTAAACAATGTGGTGGTGGATAACATCGAGGTGGACCAGAAGGGCGTCAACTACGAAAAGACCATCTTCCGCATCTATAACGACGGAGACGGAGGAGTCATCAATTCCAGCGCCAACGACTTCTCGCATTGCGAGGCTGAGACCGTGGCCAGTGCCGTAGCGGGCAGCACGGGGCGCTTCACCATCAGGGACAGCGGCAGCAACTTCGGCAGCATCAGTCATCAGTACGAGAACAATAGCGTGATTGACATCCAGAAGATGGAGCTCGGCAATGACGGAAAGATCGTCATCTGGAAGACTCTCACAGACGGAAACGCCAAGAGTGCCGACATCATCATCGATCCCTCCAGATAGTGTCCCTGCCCTGCTGGCTGCAGCGTTCTACATCTTAAGTAATCAAACACATCGCAATATGAAACGTCTCATCTGTACAAGCCTCCTGGCTCTTGGCCTAACGGCCGTGTCCGTTACCCGTCTGTCGGCTGCCGTCGATAAGAACTTCTACATCTTCCTCTGTTTTGGACAGTCTAATATGGAGGGAGCCGCCAGGCCCGAGGAGGCGGATCTTGCCAGTCCTGGACCCCGCTTCCTGCTGATGCCCGCGGTCGACGACCCGGCTCGCGGCCGCAGGAAAGGCGAGTGGTGCGAAGCCTCCGCCCCTCTCTGTCGTCCCAATACAGGCCTGACGCCTGCCGACTGGTTCGGACGCACGATGATTGCCTCCCTTCCGGAGAAGATCAAGATTGGCGTGATTCACGTCGCTATCGGCGGCATCAAGATCGAGGGCTTTATGCCCGACAGCGTGGCGAGCTATGTAAAAACGCAGGCTCCCGACTGGATGAAAGGCATGTTGGCCGCCTACGACAACAACCCCTACAACGCCCTCGTCACCCTGGCCAGAAAGGCCCAGAAGAACGGTGTGATCAAGGGCATCCTGATGCACCAGGGCGAGTCGAACACCGGCGACCCGGAATGGGCACGGAAGGTGCAGAACGTCTATAACCATCTGCTGGGCGACCTGCATCTGAAGGCTGAGAAGGTACCCCTCTATGCAGGCGGTGTGGTTCAGGCCGACGGTAAGGGCGTTTGCATCGGTTGCAACAAGCAGATCAACGAGCTGCCCCAGACCATCCGCACCTGCCGGGTCATCTCCTCCGAGGGCTGCACCAACGGGCCCGACCGCCTGCACTTCGACGCTGCCGGCTACCGCGAGCTGGGCTGCCGATATGCCGAGGCCGCAGCCCGGTTCCTCGGCTATGAACCCAGGCGCCCGGAACTAACCGGCACACAGACGCTGCAGGACCAGTACGGCATCTGCACCCACATCACACGCCCCCAATGGGACTATGAGATCCGCGACCGCGAGCTGGCCCTGACGAGGGAGGAGGGCATCGGCTGGGTGCGCTCCGACCTGGACGCGGGCAATTTCTTCACGAAAAGGGCAGAAGACGTCATCAGCGACGACGACTGCAAGCCGGAGATCTTCAATAACGTCTTGAACAGCCTGGAGGCACACCGGCAGAACCTGCTGGCCGTCCTCTGGTGGATGGGGCCGCAACCCTGGGACGATCCCCACTACGACCGGCTGGTGGAGAAGCTGGCCCGCACCTACGACGGACGCATCACACACTGGGAGGCCCTGAACGAGGTCAACCTGGTAAAGGGAGCCGACCCGGAGAAGTACATCCGCGCACTCGAGGTCACGCACCGGGCGCTCAAGCAGGTCAATCCCCGCAACGTGGTCCTCTCCAGCGGCTTTGCCGAGTCGCCCGTGTCCTTCATCTCAGACTTCTCCCGTCTGGGCGGATGGCGCTACTGCGACATCTTCAACGTCCACACCTACCTGCCGCCCGAGAGCATCCCCCGCTTCCTGCAGCAGATGAAGGGCCTCATGGCGCGCGACGGATGGAACCTGCCCCTCTGGCTTACCGAATGCGGCATGCATACAGCCGGCGAAAAGGTCAGCTCCACCCGCTTCTTCACCGACCTGCTGCCCAAGGCCCTCCGCCGCATAGGCATCCGCCAGGAGAGGTCCACCGTAGCCGTTCTGCGCGACTGGCACACCCTCTACAATGTCCTCACCGACGACGAGGCCGACATTCTGCTGCGTCCCTATAGCCGGCGCGTCACCTTCTGCTCGCTGAGCGAGCTCAGGCAACTCTCGCCGAAGGACGTCCCCGTGCTGATTGCCGCGCGCGACGAGTACTTCCCCTATGCCAGCTACCCCGACCTCGTGGACTATGTGCGGCGCGGCGGAACCATCGTAGTGGCAGGGGGCATGCCGTTCTACTACGACGCCCCGTCCATGGCCGAGAAGGAGATTGAGCGCAGGGAGCTGGGCAGCGGACACTACGCCCAGCTGCACATGGCTGCGGCCGACTGGCACGTCAAGGACCCAGTCACCGGAGAGGAACTGACTGATACGCCCCCCTGCTGGGGACATACCGCCGAGACCGCGTCCACCTACGAATGGCAACCCGTTGCCAGCTCGCCCGCCCGCTACCTCACCGATGCCTGCCTGACCCCGGGCGACAGCCTCATCCCGCTCGTCACCGCCGGCACCTCCAGCTACCGCCTGCCCATGACCGGCATATACCGCCTGGGCAGCGACCTGAGGGGCAACATCATCTTCCATACCCGCATGTACACCATGCCCTGTCCCGACAAGGAAGCCGAGCAGGCCCGCCGCGTGGCCCGCATCCATCTCCTCGCCTTTGCTGGCGGCGTGGAGAAAGTCTTCTGGTACAACCTGCGCAGCCGCGAAGCCGACCCCTACGAGAAGGAAGACTGCTTCGGACTGATACACAAGGACTTCAGCGAGAAGCCCGCCCTGCAGGCCTACAGGACACTCACCGCCATGCTGCCCTCCGGCAGCCAGCGCCCCACGGTGCAATGCCGCGACGGCATCTTCCACGCCACCTGGCAGCGCCCCGACGGCAAGCGCGTCCACGCCCTCTGGAACCAGCTGGGCCGCAAGAGAGTGAAGTCGCCCGTCAAGTCGCCCTCCCTTGTCCTTGACCATCTGGGCAATCCCCTTCCCCGTCGCCACTCCACACTAACGGTCAGCGACGGCGTCACATTCATTGTGGAGTAGGGTAAAAATGAGCACCCACTGCATCATCACGACGCAGTGGGTACAATGAAAAAACTGTTACTTATTATTTACTCTATCTTTTCAAGCTCCCTGAGTGCCATCTGGAAGTACTTTCGGTCCGTTTCGTTTTTGGCTTTCTCTATCAACGCGGAAACCTCGCTCTTGAACTGCTTCAGTTCCTCTTTCGACACATCTCCGGACGTGCCCATACTGAAGCAGGAGAAAAAGAGTCCATTCTTGCGGGCTTCCTTGCAGAGGGTGTAGATAGAAATGGCATTGAACTCTGTGTTCTGCCCAGCCAGGTATTGCTGTTTCAGCTGCGAGAAGATGAGCAGGACGTTGTCGTTGCACAGAAGGTCGTTGATTGAAACATTTTGGCCTTTTTGCAGGCGTAGTACGACATCTGTCACAGGGTCTGTATCGTGGGCAAGGGTGTCTGACCAACAGACTATCGAATTCCCTTTCACAAAGGATTTTTGTATTTTCTCGTTAAGTTTCCGATAGAGGCTGTCCAGTTTCTCCATGGGATAATCCTTTAAGAGTTGCCACGCCCTTGCTTCATTTGGTGCCTGGACGGGCCCGGTCTTTTGGTTGCGCGAACTGCCAAGGTCAAATGGCCATGAGGGTTTTGTGATGGTCGTGGTGGCCAGGGGAATCTTGGCGTAGGTGACGATGTAGCGGACGAAGGTATTGTGCTTGCGGTCTTCCTTCCATTCGAGGGCGTAGGCGTAGCGGTGGGTCTTGGTGGTGTCGGTAGCATCAAGGATGTTCACGTTCACATAGTTTCCGTATTGCTCGCCGATAGTGACGTAGCGATTGATGTCGTTACCGATCATCAGTTTGCGCCTTCCCTCGTTCTGTGGGTTTCCTGTCGTCAGGGTATTGATACCGTAGCAATTGGGATTGTTGTGGCCGTTTTCCTCAAATGCTTTTATCATCTCGTCGAGCAGGGAGCGTTGTTTCTTGGGGAGGGTGAAGGTGATGATGTCACATCGCCACTTCAGCGGTGTGCCCTCTTTCTGGATGTCGCGTTCCTGGCCGAGACTCTTACTGACTTCCACTTTGTTGTCGATGGCTCTGGAAATAAGGCTGCTCATCCAATTATCCAAATCCTCAACAATTACCTTTTGTGCCAAAGTGGCTGTCGCTGCGAGTAGCAAGCTCGCTGTAAATAAGCTTTTATATACCGTTCTCATAATTATATAAGGTATTAAGGGTTAAAATGCAATGATGGCTTTGGGCGTCTCTTTCCCTTTAAGGCTGGAGGCGTAGGCACGGAGGACTTCCTGCTGAGCCTGCAGTTCGTAGGCTACCTGCAGCGCCTCTTCGGCAAGGAAGAGATCGACGAGTGCTTGCTTATGGGGTGAGATGGATAAGGAGAGATCCCCGACGGTTTCTGCTGGTTCTTCCTCGGGAACGGCTGCAAGTGTCTTCTCTTCCATCACGACATCTTGTGGCTTCGTATCTTCAGCAGGAGATGAGGTGCCGGAGAGCTGTGCCCTTGTTCGTTTCGTACGTACCGGGTGAGAGACTTTCTGCTTGCCCTGGGACTCACGAACGGGTTGAACGATTGTTTCGGGTTGCGGCCCTGCGTCCGGATTCTCTTCCGTCCGAACAGGCGGTTGTGGCGTCAGCTGTGTAGTCACTTCAGCAAGTTGCCGTGTGGGTTCCTTTTGCAAAGAGAGGAAATAGCCGGCACCGGCTATAAGGGTCATGCAGGCAGCTGCAGCCCAACCGAAGCGCAGCATGAAACGGCGGCTGTGGCGTTTCCGCATCACCTCGTCGTAGGACGCTTCTCCCAACGTCAGTTCACCCAGCATGAGGCGAAGGGCCTTCAGGGTTTCCAGGCATTCGCCTGTTTCGCCAGTCTCATCATTCTCCAATATCTGAATCCGCCTTTCAACGGCCAGGGCCAGCTGCCTTTCCTCCCTGGGAGAAGTCTCGCCGTCAAGATAGCGGTCGATTAGAGTTTGTAAGTCTCTGTCTGTCTTCATCGTTTTCATTGTCTTAAACGTTTCTTGAGTTCTGTCAGTACTTTCTTTCGTGCGGTGGAAATCATCACTTTTACCGAGGGCTTCATGATGCCTGTCCGCTCCACGATTTCGTCTAGGGTAAGCCCTTCCAGTTGGCGCATCTCAAATAGCTCACGTTCCCGGGGCTTTAATCGGGCTATCACCTCCTCCATCGCATTCAAGGCATCTTTGGCCTCGAGAATGTCGTGAGGGGACGGTGAGAGAAGGCCCACACCCGCCTTTTCGCATATCGGTGGGGGATCCTCCGGCTTCTGCCTCCTCTTCCAACTCACACAGCAGTTCTTCGCTACTCGCACGGCCAATCCCGTGACATTCTGCTTCGGGTCGATGTGTTCGCAGTAGTGCCACAACTGCACCATCGCTTCCTGTGCAATGTCCTCAGCTTCATCCAAAGAGCCGAAGAAATCACGGGCGATTTTCAGCATTACGCTGCGCAACTGCGTGGCAATATGTTCGAATTCTGACTGTGTCATACACTTATATTACGCATCCTGCCGCGCAAAGTTAAGTCGGAAAAGTTTGTTCTCAAAAAAAAACTGACTATTTTCAGAAAAACATTAGACTTCTTTCAATTTGTCTGTGATAAAAGTACGAATATTCGAAACCGGCTAACTTAGCGCAATATTTGAACTAAAGCAAAAATCATAATTTCCCAAATGCAAAAATGCAAAAATGCAAAAATGCAAAAATCGGGCTCAACCGACAAATGTGCTACCCTGGAAAAAGTTGAATGGTTTTTACCTTAGCCCTGTCTTAAGTTGAACGGATTCCGGGCATCTTTTCCCTTAGCCCTGCCATAGGTTGAATGGATTCTCTCTTAGCCCTTTTCCTTGAACGCCTTTTCGTTGGAGGCCATACAAGCGTTTTCAGGGTTTGTAATCCAGGATAATATTGCAATATTGCATTGCATTTGATTTTTTCTTCAAACCGAGGAGGCCGGTATCAGTAAGAGATGTACTCATTATTTAATATATATTATATATAATATATTAATATATAAATATTTATATAATATATTATAATAAATTTTAACCAATATACCAAACAATCCTTCATCCGCTAATTTCCGGAAAAAGTGAATGCAATGCAATATTGCAATATGACTACCCGCTCAGTTCAAGCATTGCAGTTTTTGGAGCGTAAAAACGCTGCATCTCAGAACCCGCCTCGCGCAAAGTGGAATGCAAACCAAAACCAAAACGGCGGCGGCAACGACGATCCCGAAAGCGGCAAGGAAACGGAGAGGTAACGGAGGGAGAGGCAAACTTTCAGTATGCTGGAGACTAGCTCCATTTGGGGCTTCAGAACGACTGTTTCGCGCTCGGGAGTTAACGATTCCGCCCTGACTGGCTCCTGTTTTCAGAGGGGGAAAAGAGAGTGTTTGCCCGAGGCGCCCCGAACTCTTGCGCAAAGGCCTTTGAAATTTTACGGGACCCGGGTCTGGTAAACAGGGAGGGGGTTGGGACAATTGAGACAATTGAGACAAT
>JAILKU010000010.1 GCA_024693505.1 Bacteroidaceae bacterium
TACTCATCCTCGTTGAAAACTTGATTCGTTTATTCCTTACCAGCGAATTCGTCAATAGCCTTGATGGCCTTGTTCAGCGAGTGCATCTCGCGGGAAAAGACATAGAATAACAAGGTAGATACGATGACAATCGCCACGATATAGAAAGGCAACCTATTACTTTCTGAATTTTGAATTGTTTTGTAACAATTAAGCGGACTTCTTGTAATGTATTTGATTTTCAGCACTTTGCAAAATCTTCTCCTGTCAAAAACTTGTTGTACAATGCTTTAACCCACATTGCAGCTAAAGGCTACTTATCTCCCTGATTTTCAGGAGGTGGATTTTTTGGAGGTGCTTTTGGGTGTACCTGCGATTTTACTTTTCCTATCGTATTGGGGCTGATCTCCAGCAAACTGTATATTTTGGCCAGTTCTTCCTCTGCCTCCGTACTCTGACGCACGAAGACCTTGCCTCCATCCTCAGTGTTCATCTCAGCCGTAACGACGACCTGGCTCTGTGCGATGCGCATGATTTCGTCCCAACGGACGTTGGGGTACTCCTTTAGTTTCAGGCGATACTTGGTGACGGAGACAATCCAATAGGCCAGCACGGCCAGGTTCAGGTGTGCCTTGATGCCGCCGTCGGACTTGTGATAGACGGGGCGTATGTCAAGGTCAGTCTTCAGGACATGGAAGGTCTCCTCCACCGTCCTTATCACATTATAGAATTTCCAGACGTTCACCTCGTCGTTCTCATCAAGGCTGGTCAGCAGCACGTACTTGCCGTGGGACTTCTCTCTTTCCATGACTGTCCCGTCCTTGCGTTTCCACTCCATCGCGACGGCTTTCTCCTTCTTGCCCTTGCCCTCATAGGTGAAGGTAACCTCGTACTCCTTGCGGATGGCGCCGTACTGCTTGTCAAGCCTGCCCAGACGGTTGTTCACGGCGTCGCGGCTCTTTGTGCCGCCCTTCTTCGTGATGCCGGCCTTGATGGCCTCCAGCCCTTCCTCATACCGCCTTGCTGCCTGTTCGTGCATCGACTGCTCCTTCAGTGCCTTGGCGTCGCTGTCCACCAGCAGGGCCTTGCGCTGCACGCCCCCTATCTCCGCCTTGCCCATCTGCAGCCGTATCTCCTGATGACGGCAGTCCTCATGGCGCACCACCTTGTTGCTGTCGGCGGTAAACCTGGCATAGCCGGAAGGCAGCACGGTGATGTAGTCAAAATGGTTCTCCACGAGCCACTTCGTGTTTTCGGCAGAGTAGAATCCGGCATCCATCACGACAATCTTCCTGGCGTCCTTGGAGGTCTCTGCTGCCAGCGTGCCGACGACTTCCTTGACGGTAGTCACGTCCTGCCGGTTGCCCTCGTATATCATGGTACGCACGAGCAGCCCGTCGGTGTTCACCACGGCGGCCAGCACCACTATCTTGCAGTCATCGCGCTTCTCCTTGCTGCGGCCGTGGAAACAGAGCTTCGAGTGTTCCATACGTCCCTCGAAATACGTATTGGTGATATCTAGCAGAAGAATCTTCTCCTCAAGATGGAATATGCTGGTTACGCGCTCATGCAGGAAGTCCTCCATCTCGCGGTGTACCTCCCACAGGCGCTCGGCACTCTGATACAGGGCGTCCTTGGTCACTTTCCTGCGCTCGAGCTTGAACATCTCCAGAAGCGCGGAGTTGCCCTGCAGATAGCGCACTGTCTTCAGTTCTGAATAGGGGTAGATGGCGCGGGCGATGATCTGCATCAGCGCCAGGTCTACCTGCTCGCGGCTCCAGCCCCTGGAGTTCAGGAACTCCCTGACCTTCAGCATCGAGAGCGTGGAGCGGCAAACGGCCTCTGGACCGATGGTACGTGCCTGCTTCTGCACAAGGCTCGACAGGCGGATGGTTACCAGGTCGCGGCGGCGCTCGGCTTCCCTGCGCTCGGCCTCGGCACGCAGCACGGGGTCGAACTCGGCAGCAGGACGGCTCTCGCGGTACTTCAGGTAGAACTCCATGGCCAGCTCGTTCAGGGATGCGCTGAAGCTCAGGGGGCGCTCACCGCGCTCAATCATCACCGTCAGCATGTCGGCAAGCTCGTTGCGCTCCGACTTGGTCAGACCCTCAAGCTGGCCGAGGCAGAAATGCTCAGCCCTCTCCTTACCGCTGGCGTCGTACCGCTTGCGGGTAAGGCGGAAGTAGTCGTAAGCGGTATAGCTGCCGTCTGACTGCTTGTGATACTTGCGTCCCTTGGTGATATACATGCCTGCAAAGGTACGGCGATTTTCTCGGAAATGCAAACGTTCCGGGTGTACCTTTTTGCTTGTTTTTCAGACGAAGGTGGGCGTTTTGTGATTTTTTAGCTAAAAACAGGCTGAAAAATAACCGAAAGCTGCCATTTGAAGCCAATTCTATAACATAGTTTAACTTTGAATTTTCATACAACTGCAATGCGGGCTAAGTGTCTTAGAAACAGTGGGTTAGTTCGTGGATTGCGATGCGAAAGTGGCTTGCTTTCGAGTGTCTTTTTTCCCTAGTGTGACAGATGTGACAGATCTTTTATAAACTTTCTTATAGGAAAACATTTAGCCTTAGGGCTAAATAATTTATATAGAAAAAGTTGCAAAATAATCTGTCACATCTGTCACAGGGCTGCAAAGTCAGAACGGCAGCTCGCCCTCCGTCGCCTGGTTGTTGGTACTGTCAGAACGGTCGTTTTCGTCAGTGATGGCCAGCGTTGGCTGAATGTCTTTGTCGGGAATCTGGTACACCTTATAAAACCATCCGGAGCGGGTGTGGATGCGCTCGAAGCCCAAACGCTGCAAAGCCAAACTCACCTTCCTCGTGCTGAGCCCGCGGCCCACGATGCCGCCGTTGATGAACTGGCAGATGCTGGCGGCGTTCATCAGGGTGATTTTCTCGCCGGTTCGTGGTGGGCGCAGGCGTGAGCGGATGAGCTGCTCCTCGTCGCTCTCGATGCGGAAGGCCTGGTTCTGCTGCTCCACGATGCGCTGCTCTTCCTGGTTGAACCAGTAGCGGAAGCCCTGGCGCAGCTCGTCGCGCAGCTGTGCGTAGAGCTGCTCGTAGTCGATGTCCCAGGTGCGTGGGTCGTCGATGTGTGTCACCAGGAAGCAGAGCCAGCGTCGGTTGCCCGTGTCGTCGCTGAGGAAGTGCTGCTGGTTGCCCGATCCGCAGAGCGATGCCAGGCGAGGCTTCTCCTCGGGGAAGCGGGCGTAGGGTCGACGCTCCTTCACCTTCTCGCTGGTGGCCAGTGCTTTCAGCTCGGAGATGTCGCGCGGGTTCTGCATGTCGATCTCCTCGATTTCCGACAGGCAGTTCTCGGCGAATGCCAGGTGGTCGTCCTTCGATGCGAACGAGTTGTGGGCGTTCTCCCAGAAGTACATG
>JAILKU010000076.1 GCA_024693505.1 Bacteroidaceae bacterium
ATGACGGAGCCTTCCACGTATAAGTTCTTTATCGTGGCGCCGCTCACGGTACGGAACAGGGCTGCGCCCTCCACATCCTTATTGATGGAGGCAATCACCTTGAAGAAGTGGCGCTGGCCGTCTATCACTCCCGCGAAGGGATTGTCCGGCTTTCCCATCATGGCCGTTGCCGTGATGCTGCTGTTGAGCACGAAGTAAAGTCCTGCCGTCTCGCAGTTGTTGGCCACGTCGGCACAAGCCTTCGTCCAGTCGTCCGAGCTGTTAATCTGGAAGGGACTCGCCGCCGTGCCGTTGCCGCTGGCCGTGCCGGGCTTAGTCTTTGTCTGCTTCAATTCGTCGTTCTCGTATTCCTCCAACATCGTTGTGCTGATGAAGCCGGGCACCAGCGTCATTTCGCCCGTATGGATAATAGCATTCGTACCGCCATAGGCTCGGACTGTTCCTTTTACGGTCACGTCGCCGCCCACGTTGATGCCCGTTGTCGAACCGCGAAGCGTGAAGTCACCCTCTAAGGTCAGTGTACCGCCCGCCACGTCGAGCGCCACGTCGCCAGCCTCGGCAGTCATCTTATAGATGCCTTTCACCGTCAGGTCGATGCCTTCCGAGCGGATGGCCACGTTCTGCGTCGGATGGTCCAGCGTCAGCGTGTTCGTCAAGGGGTCGAAGCTCATGGTGCCGTCGCCCAGGATGTCGTATCGGTTGGCCCAGTTCAAACGGTTGTTGTTCACCCAGACTGGCATTACCCACTGGGCATAGAGCGTCAGGTTGTCGGTGATGGTGATGGCCTGCCCGTCCGTGTAGGCCGAGCCGCTGCCGTCTCTGGAGGTGTTCCATCCTGCAAAATTGAAACCGAGGGGAGCCGTGAAGGTGCAGGTGTTCAGGTTCTGCGAGAAGCCCTCGTAGAAGACCTGGTTCTCCATGGTGCCCGCACTGCCATTGGGGTCGAACGTGACGGTAAAAGGTCTTCTCCACTGGGCATAGAGCGTCATGTCACCGGTGGCGGTGATGGATTGCTCGTCGGTATAGGCAGTTCCGCTGCCGTTGGCGGCAGTGTTCCAGCCAATGAATATATAACCCTCACGAATCATGGTACAGGCGCTCAGGTTTTGAGGCGTACCTAACCGGAAAGTCTGTTCTGCCATGGTGCCCAATCCGCCGTTGGCATCGAACGTGATGGCGTATGTGATGTTGGTGTAGGTGAAACTATTCTGTTTGATGGGTCCTGTCTCCACCCCACCGATTATCACGGTGCCGCAGTTGTTTGCAGAAGCGATCAATTCCGCGGGCCCTATGCAGTAGTTACCGCGGGTGGTTTCGGCGGTGACATAAGCCACCTCGCTGGTGATGATGATATTGCCGCACGATTGGGGGTAGTCTGGGGAGGAGGTGCCGCCGATGCCAGCACATTGCATGTAACATTTAGCGGTCAATGAACCCGTCCCCCGGATGGTGAGCGTCTTGCCCGCTGGGATATAGATGCCCGCACCATCTTTTCCCTCGATATGATTATGACCGCTAAGGACGATGGTGGCATCACCTTCGCAGATGATGCATGGAATAGATTCATATTGTATGAGACTCAGGTTGTTAAAAATCACGGTGGCACCGTCGGCAATGGTGACTTGATAATTAAGATTAGCTGAGCCAGTGAGCATATCGCCGTCGCCCAATGTCACACTATTATCTAACATAAATTTCAAATTGATTGTTCTATCTGATCGCACCGACCACTGTGCATAGAGCGTCATGTCTGCGGTTATGGCGACGGAGGCTTTGTCGGCGTAGGCCATGCCGCTGCCGTCGGCCTTGGTGTTCCAAGCGACAAAGAAATAGCCGTCCAAAGTGAAGGTGTTGACGTTCAGCGCTTGCCGCGTGTTTTTACCGAAAACCTGGTTGGCCATGGTGCCCGTGCCGCCGTTGGCGTCGAAAGTCACGATACTCCCTTCCCGCCATTGGGCATAGAGCGCCATGCCTCCGGTGGCGGTGATGTCCTGTTCGTCGGTGTACGCCGTGCCGCTGCCGTCAGACTCGGTGTTCCAACCGACGAATACATAGCCGGCGGGAGCCGTGAAGGTGCAGGAACTTATGCTCTGTGGCACACCTTCAACAAAAGTCTGGCTGTCCATGGTGCCCGTGCCGCCATTGGCGTGGAAGTTCACGGTAAATATTTCTCTCCATTGGGCATAAAGCGTCATGTCGCCGGTGACGGTAATGTTCTGCTCGTCAGTGTAGGCCGTGCCGGTGCCGTTGGCCCTGGTGTTCCAACCGATGAAAATGTACCCTTCGCGGGTGAAGGTACAGGCACTCAAATTCTGTGACGGGTCGTACTTACGGAAGACCTGACCATCCATTGAGCCTGTGCCGCCATTGGCATCGAAGGTGACGTTGTATATGTCGCGATGGTCCCATTGCGCATAGAGCGTCATGTCGCCGGTGGCGGTGATGCCCTGCCCGTTGGCGTATGCCGTGCCGGTGCCGTTGGCCTTGGTGTTCCAACCCGTGAAGACGTACTCCTCGCGGGTGAAGGTGCAGTCGTTCAGATCAAATGACATGTTCCCAAGCACGCGTTGAGCGGCCATGTCGCCCGTGCCTTCTTTAGCATTGAAGGTGATGGTGTAGAGTGGATAGTCTGCGGGTCTGTAAGTAAAGTTGCCGTAGATGCTGCCTGTTACCACGCCACCAATGTTGACGGTGCCGCAACTGCCCCAGCGGCCTGAGCCGATAGAAGCGGATCTGGTGCTTTCCGAGACCGATACGCTGGTAACACCCGTAGTAATCGTGATGTCGCCGCAAACGCCTCGCACTGCGCTTCCGATGTTCGCAGCTTCATATCCGCCCGCAGCATTGATGATGCCGCCATCGAGAACAATGTTGCCGCACGACCCTTCCGTAGGTGAACCGATACCCGCTCCACCACCATAGGCGTTCAGCGTGCCGCCGCCACGGATGGTGAGCGTTTTTCCAGCGGGCACATAGATGCCAGGACTACCATAGACACCCCTTACGTGGTTGGTGGTACCGTCGGCGAGGATGATGGTGGCATCGCCCACGCAACTGAGTCCTGCCCAATAGTGATGATTGTCACCGGCAATGGTTGTGATATCCGCGCCGCTGAGCGTCACCGTGGCGCCGGCGGCAATGGTGATATGGGTGTCGGGTCCCCCCGTGCCGGTGAGTGTCTGTCCATTCTGTAGTTCCCAATAACCTGCATCTTGTGTAAGCCTGACGATAGAAGCCAATGCCCAGTTTGCAACAAATGTCTTGTCGCCGGTGGAGCCCCGTGCGATGGTAAGGCGCTTGATGGGCGTGCTCTGACCCTCGTAGGTCCATCCGACGAAGTCGTATCCTAAGCGAGTAGGCGCTGCAATCGTGAACGTCTCGCTCTCGATGGTGTAGGACGTGGGATTGCTGCTGGCGTTGGTGCCGCCATCAAGGATATAGCCGATGGAATAATTGGCGGGTGTCCATTGCGCATAGAGCGTGATGTCACCCAGATTGTCCACGGTCTGTCCGTCGGAATAGTTGGTACCGCTACCATCGGCCTTAGTATTCCATCCTGCAAAGTCATAGCCATCGAGGATGAATGTGCTGGCGGGCAAGGCGTGCTGTGTGTTCCAGTTGAAACGTTGGTCGTTCATCGTGCCCGTGCCGCCATTGGCATCGAAACTGACTGTGTAGTTAACAAGCCACTGCGCATAGAGCGTTGTATTACCCAGGTCTTTAACAGCCTCTCCATCGGCATAGCTCGTGCCCGTACCGTCGGCCTTGGTATTCCAACCGATAAAGATGTAGTCATCGCGGGTGAATGCGTTGGCGGTCAGGGCTAGACCATAGGAAGTAATTTGTTGGTCATTCATTGTGCCCGTGCCGCCATTGGCATCGAAATGGACTGTGTAGGGGTCGTGCCACTGCGCATAGAGTGTCACGTTACCGAGGTTGTTGACGACCTCGCCGTCGGTGTAGTCATATCCGTCTCCATTAGCCAGCGTGCTCCAGTGTGAAAAGTATTTGCCATCGAAAGTAAAGGTGTTGGCACGCAGCGCCTGCGGTGTGTTCGAGTAGAAATCTTGGTCGGACATTGAACCCGTGCCGTCGTTGGCATCGAAACGGACGGTGTAGGGGATGTCTGTAGGGGCAAGGACTACTGTGCCGTAATTTGGTCTAACGATATAGCCCGATGTTTGCCCCCAAAGGGTAAGTGTGCCACAGGTACTATTGTCGCCAGCGCTCGGACCGATACAATAAGGAGCATGCATAGAACCATTTACGGCAGACACGCTGGTTATACCCGAGATGGAGATATTGCCACAGTGGCTATCGTAACCGCCACCGATGGCTGCAGCACCCCCTGAGCTGAGAGGGAGGTAGGCATATATAGTTCCGCCAGTGATGTTGATGTTGCCGCAAGTGCTCACGGGCGCCATGGTCGCAGTCCCGCTATTCGCGGACGCGCCGCTGCCGATGGGTGCCGCTCCGAAAGAAGCAGTTGCTCTGATATTGCCGCCACTGATGGTAATGTCGCCGCAGCTGCCTCCATTGCCACTGCTTCCTATACACGCAGCATAGCCAGAAAGGTTCTCGATGCTTGTTTTGAGGTCAAGGGTTCCGCCCTCAATGACGATGTTACCGCATGCTTGTTGATTGCGACTGCCTATACAGGCACCCCATCCCCAGCTCCTGAGAAAGAGTGTACCATACCCTTTAATGGTAAGTGTCGTGTTTGGAGGGCCCACCTTAATGCAGGGATCCAGATAATAGCAGCCAATAATGGTGTTGGTCGTACCTTTGGCCAAAATAATGGTGGCATCGCCTTGACAAGCGATGCCAGTTGGTATTTCGTTGTCATAGTCAAGGTTATAGTTGGTGATATCCACGCCGCTGAGTGTCACCGTGGCTCCTGAAGAAATGACAAGATAGGTATTTGAGCCGCCCGTGCCCGTTACCACGTCGCCATTGTTCAGCGTCACTTGACCAGTGGAACTCGTAAGGGTCACTGTATTAGCCCCTGCCGCCAGGCAGGTGAGCATCATCACGAGCAGCATGGCTGCCCGCGTCATATTTTGTCTCGCCAGACCCATCCAGGTCTTGTTTCCCGTCTTCGTCTCCATCGTATCCATAATATATATATAATAATGTGTTGTCGCCTGGGGTCTTTACGGCTGCAAATATACTAAGAAATGTAGAAGTTGCAAAGAAAAACGGGAAAAAAACTCGATATGATACAAAATGGCGAAATTTGCGGCCTTTTTTTTTACGGAACACAATTTTTTTTTCTGTTAGTTTTTTACGGATTTCCGACCTTGGCGTAAAAATTCTCGCGCCGAGTTTTTACGGGCCGCACCCTTTCCGTAAAAACGTCGGGACCCGGGTGCTGCACGTGCGAAACCCGGCTGTAAAAACTGCTTTACGGAGGGCCGTAAAATCTTGAAAATGAGCTTTTTGCCCGTAAACCAAAAGTTTTGATTTTATTTGGAAATGGGGCGTTTTATGTTGTATCTTTGCACCACCAAACGACGCAGGAAAATGGTCAAGCGTTGGACCGTAGGCCAGTCTCACTTCCACGCGTCGTGCGGAGGGTCCCCCGTGTGAGACCGGGGGCATACCCGGAAAGGACATTTATCATGTCAAAGAAGATAACCACCCCGACCGCTCCGGTAGGAATGAATAGTGAGCTTGGTTGGAACTGCAACACGCATCTCTGCGTTGACGTTAAGACAATCCTGCACGGCGACCGCACGGCGAAGCCCGGCAGGGAGTACCGCGGCTGGCTCAAGCGCGACCAGGAGGAGCACTTCACCTTCGTGGAGATGCTGCCCCGGCCGGCTGACAGGCACAACCCGTTCGTCTTCGACGGGCGCCACATCTCGGTGACCCGCAGGGACGACGGCCGCCTGCGCCTGAACTTCAAGCAGCTGAGGACGGACGAGGGCTTCCGAGTGGACAGCTTTGCCCTGGCGGTGTGCAACGAGATCCGCGAGGCGCTCACGGGCCTGGTAGGAGAAGAGGGCAGGCTGCCCGGGAACCCCGAGACCTGAAGCCCGGGAAGGGGTCTCAAAGTCTCAGTCTCAGTTGGGACGGAAGGTCACAATCCACATCGGAACCATACCTTATTGTATTTATAACTAATTGATAATAAGTAATATACAGTAGGGTACGAGGTGTGAGGCTACGACATGAAAACCGACTGAGACTCTGAGACTGAGACCGCATGGGCAGCAAAAGACTAAATTAATGTTTAACTTAATTGGCAACAGAACAATGGATTACAACATTTTCAGCAGCACCGCTCCGGCGATGCCCAAGCCCTCGCGGGGCACCGAGTTTTGCAAACTTCTCCTCTCCCAGGCCTCCAGGGATATGCGCGAGGCGCTGGTTCCGATGGCCATTCCTGCGCTGGCGGCTCATCTGAGCGACGTGGAGTTTCTCTACTCCGACAACAAATACTACGAACTTTGCGGCCAGATGGGGCACCTGATAGGCCCCTCGGGCATAGGAAAGGCCCAGCTGACGCACCTTATCGAGGCCATCATGCGGCCCTTCCGCCTTCACGACGAGGTGGAGTACCGGAAGCTGGTGGACTGGCAGCGGCAGATGAAGACCCGAGGGGCCAACAAGGAGAAGCCCGAGCGCCCCGACGTCTGCTTCTGGTTTCCGCCTGCCGACCTGACCAACCCCGCCTTCCTGCAGAACGCCATGGCGCTGGAGAAGACGGGCGGCAGGACGCAGTACCTGAACCTGCCCGAGGTGGAGATGGCCGACCGCATGTGTGGCGGACACCGGCAGGTGAGCCAGATGGTGCGCAACATCTACGACCGCCAGCGGGCCGGCGCACTCCGCGCCACGGCCGAGGGCGTTACGGGCAACCCCCTGCTGCGGGTGAACATCACCTTCAGCTCCACGCCCGAGGCGGCACGCGCCTTCTACAGGAAGGACCTGACGAACGGCTTCTTCGGGCGCATTCCCTTTGCCTACAAGGCCCGCGGCGAACGCAAGGGAAGGATTCCGCGGCAGGGCGCGTACGGCGAGGAGTTCCTCGGCAAGCTCGACGAGTACCTCCTGCGCCTGGACAACTGCAAGGGGCGCTTTGTGGTGAAGCCGCTGAACCGGGTGGCCGACCAGCTGGCCGAGGAGATGGCACGCCTGGCCGACCTGGCCGACGACGACATGCTCTTCGAGCTGTCGCACCGCAGCATCCTGGCCGCATGGAAGAAGGGTGCCACGCTGTGGATACTGAACGACCAGTCGTGGAGCCACTCGATAGGCGACTTCGTGGTGTGGTTCTGCTACTACGACCTGTGGTCGAAGGTGCATGTGTTCGGCGATATGTTCAAGCTGGGCGACGGCCAGGCAGACGAGGTGCTGCGCAGCGGCCCGAAGAACATGCTCGACGGCCTGCCCCTCACCTTCAGCGAACAACAGCTGGAGGCCCTGCGGCTCAGCATGGGCAAGAGCAAGGAGGGCACACGCCATCAGCTCAACGTATGGAAGAACCGTGGCTTCATCACCTACTCCGCCCAGGCGGGCATGTACGCGAAGACCGAGGAGTACGTGGGAAGTTTAAAGCTCAAAAGTAATGGAAAAGTATGAGATTCAGAAGCTCCGCCAGCTCCCCATCGAGGGGGTGGCCGAGCGGCTGGGACTGCGGGTGGAGCGCCACAAGGCGCTCTGCCCCTTCCACGACGACCACCACGCCTCGCTCTCCTTCTCGGCGGGCCGGAACACCTGCCGCTGCTTCGCCTGCGGGGCTGCCGGAGGGACGATCGACCTGGTGATGCGCCTCACAGGCAAGGACTTCCGCCAGGCATGCGAGTGGCTCGGAGGGCCTCAGGGTACTCAGATTACTCGGAATACTCAGAATACTCCGAGTACTCAGAATCCCCCGGCGCCGCTGTTTGACGGGGCGCGCTACGAGCGCTTCTTCGAGCATCCCTTCCTCCTGCCCGAGGCGCGGGCGTTCCTCTTCGGTGAGCGCCGGCTGGACGAGCGGGTGGTGCGCTGGTGCCGCCTGACCTCGTGGCGCGACAGGCGGGGCGTGCCCTGGCTCCAGATTCCCTACTACGACCGCGAGGGACGGCTGACGGGCGTGCAGAACCGCAACCTGGTGCGCGGCGCCCTGCCACGCTTCCGCTTCCCGCAGGGCGCGGAGTGCGGCATCTACAACCTGCCCGTCCTGAACCGCCTCCGACCGGGCGAGGAGCTGTGGATCACCGAGGGCTGCTCCGACTGCTGGGCCATGCTCTCAGCCGGGCGCAAGGCCATCGCCATCCCCTCGGCCACCCTGCTCACGAAGAAGGACACCGGGCTGCTCTCTGCCCTGAACTCCTCCCCCCACGGGGAGGCAGGGAGGGGTCCGACCTTCCACATGTACCCCGACCGCGACGCACCCGGCGAACGCCTCTTCCTGCAGCTCAGGGACGTGCTCCCCGGCCTGGTACATCATCAACTGCCCTTGGGCTGCAAGGACTTTAGCGAACTTTACTTAAAGAAAGGAAATGTATGAAAGCAATGTATAAATCGGAACTGGCACAGCAGGCCGGCGTGAGTGTCAACACGTTCCGCAGGTATCTGAACTCGCGCAGGGACGCGCTGGCCGGAATGGGTGTGACGCCCCGCACAAAACTGCTGCCCCCGAAGGCCGTCAAGTTCATCGTCGACGACTATTGCATCGATATGCCGGAATGTAAAATGTAAAATGGACAATGGACAATGGAAAATGGACAATGGAAAATGTAAAATGGACAATGGACAATGGACAATGGAAAATGTAAAATGTAAAATGGACAATGGAAAATGTAAAATGTAAAATGGACAATGGACAATGTAAAATGGACAATGGACAATGGACAATGGACTCCTGGAGCAGCGAGCAAGGGCGCCAGCCCAATTATGAATTATGAATTATGAATTATGAATTAAACAAAGATTATGAATTGCCCCTTACACAAACCTTACCTCGTACGCGTCGCCATGGTAGGTGGCTCCCACCACGTACTGCATGGCGGTCTTGGAGAAGGGGCCCTCGTAGAAGAAATGCATGTGGCCGGTCAGGAGGCCCTTCACCGCCTTCTGGTGCCTGAGCCACTTCAGGAACTCCAGGGTGGGCTTGTCGGCCTGCTGCTGAACGGAGCGGTTGCGCCATTGCTCCTCCTGCGGACGGTCGTCCTGGTGCTCGAAGTGGCGGGTGATCTCCAGGGGCGCGCCCGTGACGTAGGCGCACTGGGGCGTGCGCTCGAGCGAGAACTTGCAGAGGTCGGGCGTGTAGAAGGGCACGTGGCACAGGATCACGATGGGCAGCCCGCGCTTCACCTCCTGTTCCAGCAGCTCGTGCTGGCGCTCCGTCACGTTGTAGTAGACATCGTCGAGCGCGATGAGGTTCACGCCGTTCACGACGCGCGAGCAGAACGTCAGGTCGTTGGGGTAGGCGTCCTGCACCTTCTGGTAGGACTGCTGCTTGTACGCCTCGTCCTCGCGCGCCTCGCCCACGTACTGCGAGAACTCGTGGTTGCCCGACGACACGAACCAGTCGGCCTGCATGTAGTGCTGGGCAGCGCGGTCCAGGTTGGCCTCCGACACGAAGTCGATGAGGTCGCCCGTGTGGAGCATCAGCAGGTCGTGCCGGCGGGCATAGTGGATGCACTCGTCCAGGTAGTGCTCGCCCAGGTTCATGCCCCTGGCGCGCCCTGCCGCCAGGCTGATCTTGCGCTCGTCGTTGCGGTTGTCCGCCAGCGTCAGGTGCGTGTCCGAGATGTGGATGGCGCCAAAGGGCTTCTCTATGCCTACGGGTATCTCTATCTTCTTCAGGTTCAGCGGCTTCAGTCTGTTTACGTCACGCTTTACTTCAGACGCCGTCCGCCCCTCCTGCGGACTTGCCAGGGGCGACGCGTTCCCGGCCTGGGCGGGCCACGGCAGCTGCGAGGCCATGAAGGCCCCGGCACTCAGTTTCAGAAAATCTCTTCTTTCCATATGCTTATGTTTTCCGGTTTGACTTCTCTACTTGTTTATCCTCAGCACGGGCGCGATCTTGTTGACTGGGGCGGGCAGGGTGACGGCCAGTCCCTGGGGCGTCTGAACGGCCTTCAGCTTGCCGTATCCGAGCAGGAAGACGCTCGTGATGCGCTTCTTCATGCGGCTGTTGCCCTTGGCGAGCGACTTGATGAGCAGGCGTCCGTCCCCGGGCCATCCCATCGCCGTCACGTAGAGGTATTTCTGCGTCTGGTTGAAGCGTATGTCGCGGTAGTCCATGCTGCCGAACTGTCCGTCGTTGAAGCCCTGGGCGTTGATCTGTATGTCCTTCTCGGCCACGGGTCCCTCGCCGAAGATGGTCCAGGGGCGGGTGCCGAAGATGCTCTCGCCGTTGACGCTCATCCAGGCCTCCAGGTCGTCGAGCACGCGGGCCTCCTTCTCGTCGTATGTGCCGTCGGCGCGCAGGGGGATGCTGAGCAGCAGGTTGCCGTTCTTGCTGACGATGTCGACGAGCTGGCGGACGACGGTGGCGGCATCCTTGTACCATCCGTGCTCGTAGATGTCGGTGTTGTAGTGCCATCCGCCTATGCAGTTGCAGGTCTGCCACGGCTCGGGAATGATGTGGTTGGGCGCGCCGCGCTCCACGTCCCAGGTGATGGCCTTGCGCTGCTCCTCGTCGAGTATCTTGCTGAAGATGACCGACTGCTCCTTCTTGTTGTACATGTGGGCGGCGATCCTGAGGCCCGCATCACTGATGTTGTAGAAGGGCAGGACGGTGACGTCGAAGTAGATGAGGTCGGGCCGGTAGCGGTTGATGGCATCGAGCGTGCGGTCGTAGAAGTTGGTAACGAACTGCTGCGAAGGCAGGGCTGCGCCGTGTGTCCAGTCCCATTGCCCGTGGATGGCTCCGTTCCACCAGGTGCGCTCGCTGGGTTCGTGGTCCTGGGCATAGAGCTGCTGTGGGTCGTAGCCCTCCCACCACTTGCCCTTGCCGTCGGCCTTGGTCAGGTGTCCGTCGTAGTAGACGCCTGCCCTGGGGCCCTCGCGGTCGTATCGTTGGGCGGGCTCGTACCACGTCCAGGCATGGTCGGCATGGAAGGAGATGCCCAGGGGCAGTCCTGCCTTCCTGGCGGCCTCGGCCCACTCGGCCAGGATGTCGCGCCGCGGACCGATGTTCTTCGAGTTCCAGGGCTGATAGCGGGAGTCCCAGAGGTCGAAGTTGTCGTGGTGGTTGCCCAGCACGAAGAAGTACTTCGCCCCGCACCGCTTGTAGCGCTCAACGAGCTCGTCGGGGTTCCATCGCTCGGCCTTGAAGAGCGGCAGGATGTCCTTGAACCCCACCTCGGAGGGGTGTCCGTAGTGCTCCACGTGGTGCTTGTAGGCCTTGGAGCCCTCCATGTACATCTCGCGGGCCATCCAGTCGCCCGAGCCCTCCACGCACTGGGGTCCCCAATGCGCCCAGATGCCGAACTTGGCGTCGCGGAACCATTCGGGCGTCTGGTGCTGCCGGAGCGACTCCCACGAGGGTTGATACTTGCCCGTCTGCATCGGCTCGTGCGCCTCCGACACGGGAATCTGATAGGTCTGCGCCTGTGCGGCCGACAGACAGAGGCCTGCTGTGAGGCCTGCGAGGATTCTCTTCATGATCTATCTGGTTTGCGTGAAAACTATTCGGTCTCTGTGAAAACTGTCCGGTCTGCGAGGAATCTATTCGTTCTTTGTGAAATCGACGAGAATGCGGAATACGCGGCCCGGAGCGGCGTCCCACCCGGCCATGGCGCGGGCGGCATCGTCGGGACGGACGACGGACGAGATGAGCTGTGCGGTAGGGCACGAGCCCCGGCGCAGATAGCGGATGGCGGCGCGGAAGTCGTCGGGCAAGGCGTTGCGCGAGCCCCGCACGTCGAGCTCCTTCTGAACGAACAGACGCATGGGCAGGGGCACGTCGCCAGGCGCATATCCGATGCAGACGATACGCCCGGTGAACGCCACTTCGCCAACGGCCAGGGCATAGGTGACGGCCGATCCGACGGCCTCGATGACGACATCGGGCCCTGCTCCGCCGGTCAGGGCAAGCAACTGTTCGTGGCAGTCCTTGGCGGCGGTGTTGACGGTGGCGGAAGCGCCCAGCCGGCGGGCCAGCGAGAGCTTCTCGTCGTCGAGGTCGGCAGCGATGACGGTAGCGCCGCGCAGACTGGCGCGGACGATGGCACCCACGCCTATCATGCCGCAGCCGATGACCAGGACGGTATCGGTGTCGGTCACCTGGCCGCGGTCCACGGCATGGAAACCCACGCTCAGCGGCTCAACAAGCGCCACATCGGGCTGCGCAAGGCTGTCGGCAGGGATGACCTTCTGCCAGGGCACGCAAAGCCATTCGCGCATGGCGCCATGACGCTGCACGCCAAGCGTCTGGTTGTATTGGCAGGCATTCGGACGGCGGCGACGGCAGCTGGGGCACGTGCCGCAGGCGGTATAGGGATTGACCGTCACCACCTGGCCGATGCTGAAGCCGTCGGGCGCGTCACGCCCGATCTCTTCGACGGTGGCGCTGATCTCATGGCCGGGTATGACGGGATTGAGCGCCAGGGCATTACGGCCGCGGAACGTGTTCAGGTCGGAACCGCAGAAACCGACGTATTGGATGCGCAGCAGCACCTCGTCTGCGGCTGGCGAGGGCTTGGGAAGGTCGATGACCTCAAGCTGGCGGGGATTTGTGATCTGAAGGGCTTTCATTTTTTCAATTCATAATTCATAATTCATAATTCATAATTGGGCTGCGCGCCATGCCACTCTGCTCCAGGAGTTGAGCTCGCTCTACTCCTGTCACGACTCGGCATAGCTCAAACAAGTTTAACTCTGCTCTCGCTGCTCCAGGATTTCAAAATTGAGTTGCGCGCCAGCCCATTCCCCTCCCTATGAGGGGCAATCGCCCGATAGAAACGGAGCGATTGGCGACCGTAGGGAGGTTTATAGGGGTGGGGTAAGCAAGGAGTGTTGCCCGGTTCATTCGCTCATGTTCTTGATGTAAGGCAAGGCGGGCAGGTCGCCGAAACCGTAGAAGCGGCGGGCGTTTTCGCCAAGGAAGAGCTCGAGCTGGGACTCCGCTATCCCGTCGCTCCGGAACAGGAAGTCGTAACTCATGCGGTAGGTGATGGCGGTTATGGTGCGCGGGTAGTCGGACCCCCACATCAGCTTCTGCCAGCCCACAAGGTCGGCGGCCTCGCGGATGGCGCGCACGGCAGACGGGAAGGGGTAGAACTCCGAGTTGTAGAGCCAGGTGATGCCCCCGCTCTCTATCATGACGTTGCTGTTGCGGGCAAGCATGATCTGCTGTCGCCAGCTCTCGTTCGTCCAGGGCGGCAGGACGGGCGGGGCAGCCATGCCGAGATGCCCGATGGCGATGCGGAGGCCGGGGCATTCCCCGATGACCTCGCGCAGCTCGGCCACTTGCCGGTCGCCGTCGGAGAGGGTGATACTCAGGTACTTGCCGCTCTCCTCCATGAAGTGGAACATCTCCATCATCTCGGGCGAGGTCAGGCTGCGCCCCAGCAGGCGATGTGCCGGGATGGCAAGGCCGCGGAAACCGTCATCGCCGAGCAGCCGGCGCGCCTGAAGGCAGAAGCCGTCGCGCAGGTAGTCGGCCATCGCGTAGCAGAAGAAGCGGTCGGGATAGCGGGTCTGCACGTCCTTCAGGTAGCTGTTCTGGAGGCCGTCGATGAACTCCTGGACAACCACAGCGGCGCCGACCTGGGCGTAGTCCATGTTCGAGAGGAATACTTCGGCGGTGTTGTGGCCGTCGATCATGAAGGGGGGCAGCATCTGCCGCTCCTCGCCCAGGAACGCGCTCCGGCTTCCGTTGCCGTCCAGGGTGCGGATGGCCTGCCCGTTCCAGGCGGTGTCCTGGACCCACCAGAGATGGGAATGTGCGTCGATGATGTGTGACACGTTAAGTCTTGTTTTCGTGAGTAATGAGTTTCCGTTTTCTGTCCGTCAGGTGTTTGCCCATGTGACCCGTTTCTGCTCGCCGATGATCTGCTGTACCTCGTGCACCAGGTCCCAGTCGACGGGGTCGTTGATGAACTGCAGGTTGCGGCGCACATTGTCGGGATTGGCCGACGAGAAGAGGGTAGTGGGGATGCGGGGATTGCTGACGGCAAACTGCATGGCCAGCTTCTCGATGGGGTAGCCCTTCTGCCTGCAATAGCCCGCGGCCTTCTGGCAGGCATCCACCAGGGGCTTGGGCGCAGGATGCCAGTCGGGAACGCCCCGTTCGGAGAGCAGTCCCATCGACAGGGGCGAGGCGTTGATGAGTCCGATACCGTGGGCCTCGAAGTAGTCGAGATGGTCGGCCAGGGCGTCGTCGCAGAGGCAGAAATGGCAGAAATTCAGTACCGTCTCCACCGTCCCGGCCGGCGTATGGTCGATGACCCAGCGGAGATTGTCGATCTGCAGGTCGGTAATGCCGACGTGTCCGACAAGGCCCTTTTCCTTCAGCTCTACAAGTGCCGGCAGCGTCTCGTCGGCCACCAGCTGAAGACCTCCGGGGCGGGCGGCCTGAAACTCGATGTCGTGGACGTGGATGAGGTCGATATACTCCACGCCGAGGCGCTCCATACTCTCGCTCACGCTCTCCTGTGCCCGCCGTCCGCTATAGTCCCAGGTGTTCACGCCGTCCTGTCCGTAGCGGCCGACCTTGGTGGAGAGGATGTAGCGCTCGCGAGGCAGCTGGCGAAGGGCACGGCCCAGGACTTGCTCGGCACGATAATGACCGTAGTAGGGCGAAACGTCGATGAGATTCATTCCGCCCTCGACTGCTGCGAAGACGGCATCAACGGCCCGGCCCTCGTCAATCTGATGGAAGACGCCGCCCAGCGACGACGCGCCAAAGCTGAGCGCCGATACCTGCAGGCCGGTCTTGCCTAATGCTCTGTATTCCATAAATGCGTTTCTTTATGTTGTTTTATGACTTATGTATTCTATTTGTGACCTATGCTTCCTCTTTATGACGTATGCTTCCTATTTGTGACCTATGCTTCCCGAGCGGGGCTATTTCCCCACGAGCGTGCGCAGGTCGAAGATGCCGCCGGCCATGTTGTGGTTGTGTGCATTAAACTTTACAGTTATGGCCGTTTTGCCGCGCGTCATTTCGGCAGGAATCTCCAGCTCCTGATAGTAGAGCGGCTTCTCCACTTCGGGCACGGGCTGCCTGTGGTCGATGGTTGTCAGCCGGCGCCCGTCTATCTGGATGTCAAAGAGCCGGGCCCCGCTATCATCCTGGCGGAAACGGACGGCCAGACTCATGGGACGATCGGGCAGACACTTCATCTCGTACATGAAGAAACCGCCGTCGAAACTATGGCGCCAGGGCAGGCCGAAGTCCTGTCCCGTACCGGAGAAGTAGGATTCCATCTTATGGTCGCGTTCCGACTGTTCGTCTGCTATGATAACCCGGTCCACCTGCCGGCTATCCAGGTCGGCCTGCTGTTCGGGACTGGGCGCATACCGGGACGATTCGCCCCTATGCAGGGCCTCCAACTGGGCGGGAGTATCCACTCGGGGGAAGTAGACCTCGTAGCGGTCGAAGAGCAGGCGCGAGAAGGGCACCAGGGGAATGGCATCGGCTTCTCCCCCGGGGCGGTAGAGCAGGGTGAGCCCGGCTTCATCGCCACGGCTTATGGCGCTTCTGATGGCGGGAATGGAGCCGACCAGGGTGGTGACCTCGCTCATAGGAATGGTCTTCGATGCTTGTGGATTTATGTTTACAAAATCGTCGTGAGAAAGTCCGTGGGGCGCAATCCGCTGGGCCATGACGATAGCGCCGTACTGGATGGAGACATACTGCTGGAAGCTGCGGAGCGGCTGGACGTCGAGGCGGGGACGGAAAGAGACGCTCACGCAGTCGCCCTCCTTCCACTCCCGGTCCAGGACGATATAGCTGCTGCCGTCCGTTTCTCTCGGCTGACGATAGCGGAAACTCTTCCCGTTCACCCGGATGCGCATACTGCCGCGCTCAATCCAGTAGGGGCACCGCAGGGCCAGCTTAACCCGTCCGCCTTGCCGGATGGTGAGGGATGTCTGGTCGGCATCGGGGTAGGCGGTCTGCTGCTCGAGGGCGAACGCTTTCTCTTTCCAGCGGAGTGTGGTGGGGAGGAACATGTTTACGAAGAGGGTGTCCCCGTAATGCGCATAGGCCATCCGGGCCAGCTTGGCAGGCGCCTGGAGGCCCGTTCCGACGCAGCACCAGAAGCAGCCGTAGGGGTCGGCATAGACGCGGTATTGGCCCGGGCGCATAGAGGTGTAGTAGCAGCTCATCCCGACCTCGGGATCGAAATTGCCCATGATGTGGTTCAGCAGGACGCGCTCGTAGTAGTCCACCCGCCTGGGGTCGGCATCCCATTGGTAGAGGGCTTCGGTAAGGCGCATCATGTTGACTGAGTTGCATGACTCTGGACCGCCTGCCGAGAGCATCTTCTGGGGGTATTCCTCCTCGCCGAAGAAATGTTCGCCGCAGCTGTTGCCGCCGTTCACCCAGGTGTGGTTCTTCAGCACGATGTCCCAGAAGAGTAGGGCTGCGTCCAGCATCCGCCGGTCTCCGTTCGCGCGGAATACCGAGACGAAGCCCGTGAACTTGGGTATCTGCGTGTTGGCGTGCCAGCCCTGCAGGATGTCCCGTCCCTCGGAAAGGGGCACCCACATGTCTTCGTCGTTGAGCCGCTCGGCCCAACGGAGATAGCGCTCGTCGCCGGTAAGACGGTAGACATCGACGTAAGACTCGTTTATGCTGCCGTGCTCGCAGACCAGAAGCTTCTGCATCGCCTCGTGGTCGAGTTTGTCTATGACGCTCTCCCCGAACCAGTCGGCCAGCCGCGTCAGAACGGTCCGGGCCTCTTCTATCCCGCAAAGCGTATAGGCATCGAAAAGGCCCAGCATCAGCTTGTTCATGACGTAAACGGGTTCCCACGTCTTGTTGATCATGGGGTTGCTGGTCGTGAAGTTGCCCGATGCCACATCTTCGAAGACGTGCCGTCCGATGCGCGTGGCAGCCAGGTAGCCGTCGCCTCCTGCATCCTGCGCCTCACGAAGGCCATTTATGCTGTAGTGCAGGCGTTCCAGGATGGCCGGGTCGCCGGTACTCTGGTACATCATAGACATGCCCGAGAGGTAGAAACCCATGATGTGGCCTGCCAGCGACCATTCGTCGTGAATGACGGACTCCCATTGCGGATAGGGCTGAGCCAGGGGCGTAAGACCGGCCTCGCGACGGAACCAGGAGAGCAGGCGGTCGGGCTCGAGGGTGAGCAGGTATTTGTGGGACAGTTCCTGGATGGTCAGCATCTGGCCTCCGGTAATGCGGACGTCGCTGAGCGGGAACAGTTCGGCCCGGGAACCCTCGAGCGGCCTGGCCAGCCCATGGGATGCCGCCTGAGCCGACAGGGACAGTCGGGCTGACCAAAGGAGGGGAAGGAGGAAGAGAATCTTGTATTTCATGATTTTTACCCGGGTCTTAAACAAACTAGACCCGGGTCTAGCAAAATCTACACTCGGGTCTAGCAAAAATAATGTCTCTATGCGCCGAGGCTGCGGATGCTTTCCTGCAGGGCGGCTATCTTGCTCTCGGCGTCGGCAAGCTTCTTGCGCTCCATCTCCACCACCTGGGCGGGGGCGTTCTGCACGAAGCGCTCGTTGCCGAGTTTCTTCCGGATGCCTGTCATGAAGCCCGTCAGGCGCTCTATCTCGGCCTTGGCCTTCTTTATCTCGGCCTCGGCATCGATGAGGTTGCCCAGGGGCACGGCATATTCGGTTGTGCCCACGAGGAAGGTCTGGGCGCTGGCGTCCTTTTCCGTCACCTCGTTGATGGATTCCAGGTTGGCCATCTTCATGACGGCTGCGCCATAGGTCCCTTGGAGATTGGCGCCCACCACTTGCAGCGTGAGCTTCTCCTTGGGGGCGATATTCTTCTGAGCCCTGACGGTACGCACGCCGCTGATGACGAGCTTGATGTCCTCCACGTTCTTCAGCACGATCTGTTCGTCTGCATTCGGGGCATCCAGCTTCAGGTTCTCGCGCATAATGCTCTCGCCGGGCTGGCGCTCCTCGAGGGCCTGCCAGAGCTGTTCGGTGATGAAGGGCATGAAGGGATGCAGCATCTTCAGCAGCACGTCGAAGAAGTGGAGCGTGGCCTGGTAGGTCTCGCGGTCGATGGGCTGTGCCTCGCCGTTGACGTAGGCGGGCTTCACCATCTCCAGGTACCAGCTGGAGAACTCGTCCCAGAAGAGTTTATAGACGACCATCAGGGCCTCGCTGAGGCGATACTTGGAGAAGAGGTCGCTCAGCTCTGCGTTGGCCTCCTTCAGCTTGGCGTCGAACCACGCTACGGCCAGCTTGGCTGCTCCTGTCTGCTCAACGTCGGCCACCTGCCAGCCCTTTACCAGGCGGAAGGCGTTCCATATCTTGTTGTTGAAGTTGCGGCCCTGCTCACACAGACTCTCGTCGAAGAGGATGTCGTTGCCGGCGGGGGCGGAGAGCATCATGCCCATGCGGACACCATCAGCTCCGAAACGCTCGATGAGGTCGAGGGGATCGGGGCTGTTACCCAGCGACTTGGACATCTTGCGGCCCAGCTTGTCGCGCACGATACCGGTGAAATAGACGTTGCGGAAGGGCATCTTCCCCTCGTACTCGTAGCCAGCCATAATCATTCGTGCCACCCAGAAGAAGATGATGTCGGGGCCCGTCACCAGGTCGGCGGTGGGGTAGTAGTATTTGATTTCCTCGTTGCCGGGATTGTTGATGCCGTCGAAGAGACTGATGGGCCACAGCCAGGAGGAGAACCAGGTGTCGAGCGCGTCTTCGTCCTGCCGCAGGTCGGCAGCCGTCAGGTTGGGATTCCCGCTCTTCTCGCGGGCCATCTCAACGGCCTTCTCTATCGTCTCGGCCACGACGAAACCGCCCTCGGGCAGATAGTATGCCGGGATGCGATGGCCCCACCAGAGCTGGCGGCTGATGCACCAGTCCTTGATGTTCTCGAGCCAATGCCGATAGGTGTTCTTGTATTTCGCGGGATGGAAACGTATTTCGTCGTTCATGACGGGTGCGAGGGCTATCTCTGCCAGGTGCTCCATCTTGAGGAACCATTGCATGGAGAGGCGCGGCTCGATGGGAACGTTCGTGCGCTCGCTGCATCCGATCTTGTTGTCGTAGTCCTCGACCTTCTCCATGAGGCCTGCACTTACCAGGTCTGCGGCAATCTGCTTGCGGCAGTCGAAGCGGTCCATGCCCACATAGAGGCGGGCGGCTTCGGAGAGGGTGCCGTCGGGGTTGAAGACGTCGATGGCCTCGAGGCCGTACTTCTCGCCCAGCATATAGTCGTTCACGTCATGGGCGGGCGTCACCTTCAGGCATCCCGTACCGAACTCAATCTCCACGTAATCGTCCTCGATGACGGGAATGACGCGGTTCACCAGCGGCACGATGACCTTGCGGCCGCGAAGCCAGTGGTTCTTGGGGTCCTCAGGGTTGATGCACATCGCCACATCGCCCATGATCGTCTCGGGACGAGTGGTGGCCACAACGGCGTAGTAGCCCTTCTCGTCGTGGTGAATGACGTTGCCCCCGGCCTTCAGGTCCTCTTCGTTGTCGAGACTTTCCAGGCCGTCCACGTAGTATCTCAGGTAGAAGAGTTTCGTGTGCTCCTCCTTGTAGATGACTTCTTCGTCGCTGAGGGCGGTCAGGGCCTTGGGGTCCCAGTTCACCATTCTTACGCCGCGGTAGATGAGGCCCTTGCGGTAGAGGTCGCAGAAGACCTTGATGACGCTCTCGCTCCGCTTCTCGTCCATCGTGAAGGCGGTGCGGTCCCAGTCGCAGGAGCAGCCCAGCTTGCGGAGCTGCTTCAGGATGATGCCTCCGTGCTCTTCGGTCCATGCCCAGGCGTGCTTGAGGAACTCCTCTCTGGTCAGGTCGGTCTTCTTGATGCCCTGGTCGGCCAGTCGGTTCACCACCTTGGCCTCTGTCGCTATCGAAGCGTGGTCGGTACCCGGCACCCAGCAGGCGTTCTTGCCCTCCATCCGGGCGTGGCGCACCAGGATGTCCTGGATGGTCTCGTTCAGGACATGCCCCATGTGCAGGACGCCCGTCACGTTTGGCGGCGGGATGACGATTGTATAGGGTTCGCGTCCGTCGGGCTTACTGCTGAACAGCTTATTGTCTAACCAATACTGGTACCACTTTCCTTCCACCTCGGAAGGGTCGTATTTCGTTGCTAATTCCATGTCTTTTGACTATTTGTTTATGCTAATTGGCTGCAAATTTACAAAAAATATCCGAATTGTCGGGCTTTTTGCAAACAATTATGAATCATGAATCATGAATTATGAATTATTCTTTGTACTTTTGCTCTCGTTATGCATACTAAAGAAGAGAAAATGGCGGCATTCGGACGTCTGCTGGACGTTATGGATGACCTGCGGGAAAAGTGTCCCTGGGACAGGAAGCAGACAAACGAGAGTCTGCGTCCCAATACGATAGAGGAAACATACGAGTTGTGCGATGCCCTGATAAAGGACGACGTGCCAAACATTGTCAAGGAGCTGGGCGATGTGCTTCTGCACATTGTTTTCTACGCCAAGATAGGTTCGGAGAAACAGCAGTTCGACATAGCTGACGTCTGCAACAAGCTCTGCGACAAGCTTATCTTCCGCCACCCCCACGTTTACGGCGATGCGGTAGCGAAGAATGCCGAGGACGTGCTGAAGAGCTGGGAGCAGATAAAGCAGAAGGAGAAGGACGGCAACCGGACGGTCCTCTCGGGCGTTCCCGAGGCGCTGCCCTCGATTATCAAGGCCTATCGCATCCAGGACAAGGCACGAAACGTGGGCTTCGACTGGGACAAGAAGGAGGATGTCTGGGACAAGGTGCGCGAGGAACTGGGCGAGCTGGAAGCCGAACTGAAGCGCGAAGACAACCGAGAGCGGCAGACAGCCGAGTATGGCGACTTCCTCTTCTCGCTCATCAATGCCGGAAGACTCTATCATCTGAACCCCGATAACGCCCTGGAGCACACGAACCAGAAGTTCATCCGACGCTTCAATCATGTGGAGCAACGGGCCAGGGAGATGGGTGTAGAGCTGAAGGACATGACCCTGGCGCAGATGGACGAGTTGTGGAACGAGGCAAAGGCAATGGAATAGGGCCTGAAGCCTGGGGCAGGCGCTTTGCTGAAGCAACAGCGATGCATTGCTGAAGCAACACCGTTGCATTGCTGAAACAACGCCGTTGTTTTGCTGAAACAACACCGATGTTTTGTCGAAACAACACCGATGTTTTGTCGAAACAACGCCGTTGTTTTTATCGACCTACGCCGTGCCCTCCATCGTTTGCCGCAAATAAAAAGGGAACGAGTCGTCACGACTCATTCCCTTCTCCACCATTAAAACAATCTTATTAAACAAGTAACCAATTTCCAAGATAATGTTCTGTCGTCACTTCCCTCGCCTGCGATCGTGATTGAATCGGCTCAGCGCCTGGCGATGGAAGTCGTCCTCGGCCTGCATGGCCATAAAGACTTTCTTTGCCGGAACTGCCTTGCACATTCGCTTGTAGTACGTCTCCTCGATTTGTGCAATCTGCACGTTCAGGTCCTTTATCTCGGACACGATGGCGGCGTACTCCTTGTCTGTGGATGTGAAGCCCGGCTTCTGCTGCTTGAGTTTTCCGACCTCTTGCATGATTTTCCATTGCTTCCCCTTCATCTCATGGTAAATGGGGAAGAACTTCTGCGCTTCCTCGGCCGTGAATCCTGCCTTCGAACCAATGAATGCCTCGGTCTTTGCACGGAATTCCTCGGGACTTATGCGCTTCTCTTTATGCATTTGTGCCGAAGCACTAAGGCTTGCCAGCAACAGGCATGCCGATAGTAATAGTCTGATATAACTTTTCATCATGTTCATTCTGCTACGGTTAGATATTGTTGGATGTCCAGATTGTTCAGCATGGAATAATCCAGTTCGTCTTCCATATATGAGTTATCGCTGCCTGCCAAAAGGCTGCTGTTGCTGTTTAGCGTCAGGAATCCTGCTGTACATATACAGCCGGCCATTACAGCAGCTGCAGCCCATTGCCAGATGCGTCGGCGCTGGCGATGCTTCTTGATGCGATTCATCACCTGTTCGGGCAGGGCTTCGAAGTAACCCTCGGGAACCAGAAAGGGATCCTTCTTCCCTATGCGGGTTGCCAATACGTTTTCTTCAAATGTTGTCATACGCTTTTTCCTTTCTTTGTTATATGATGTTTTAAATTGCAAAAGGTTTAATCTATCTTCTCAAAAAAACTTGTTATCTTTTGTACGGCAATGTGGTAGGATGTTTTTAATGCTCCCACGCTGGTGCCTAATATCTGGCTTATTTCCTCGTATTTCAGCTCTTGGAAGTACTTCATGTTGAATACGAGCCGCTGCTTCTCGGGAAGTTTGCTGACGGCTTCCTGCAGTTGCAGCTCCGTTTCGTCCCCGTCGAAATAGGGGTCGCTTTGCAGTTGGCTTGCCACACTACCCTCCACCTCGCTCATACGGGTGCTGTTGTTCTCCTTCTCCAAATAGTTGAGAGCTTCGTTGGTGGCAATGCGGAACAGCCACGTAATCATTTTGGATTCTCCACGGAAGGAATCTATCGCGCTCCAGGCCTTGAGAAACGTGTTCTGCAGAACGTCGTTTGCATCGTCGTGATACAGGACGATACGGCGTATTTGCCTGTAGAGCGGCTCCTGGTATTCGCGGACGATTGTCGTAAAGGCTTGCTCGCGCAGTTTGGAGTCGTGCAATTGCTGAAGAATTAGGGACTCGTTAATCATTTAATTTATTGACTCCAAAGAAGCCAGAAGGTTTAAAAAGCGCGCAAAATTTTCTCTATTTCTTCGTCGTAATGATAGACGTCAGGATATGAGCAAAGGTGGCCTTCCAGGTCGGGGTATAGTGTGTAATAGTCCAAAAAAACGGGAACGGGGACGGGATATGCGTAGGAAGTCAGCTTCTTCGCTTCAGGATTATCGGACAGAAGCTTGCGTCCCCATTGTGTATGTGGCTTCTGGTCAATAGCCATACGAAACTTGTCCTCCAAGATGGAATCTGGTTTCTGCATCAGGAAAAAGGCCAGGTCTAAAGGACGCTCCACGCGTACGCAGCCATGACTGACGGCCCTCGACTGACGTCGGAAAGCGCTGTGGTTGTTGGTGTCGTGCAGATAAACGGCAAATTGGTTGGGGAAGCGGAAAATGAGACGTCCCAGGGAATTGGCTGCTCCATTATCCTGCCGTACTGTATAATGTCCGCTGGTGAGCATACTTGCGGTCATTCCCGCTGGAGCTACCTCCTCGTTGTTCCGCTTGTCTATAATTCGGTAATGATTGCGTTGGAAGTATGCCGTGTCGCCAACATGCCGTGGTACAATCTCCTTCCTTATGATAGTCATGGGAATAATCCAGTAGGGATCAGTCTCCACTCGCTGGATAGCACTTTGCAGCAGGGGCGTCTTGTGTCGTTGGCTTCCGCCGCAAACGCGCATGGAAAAGCTCGTGTCGCGCGACTCATCAACAGCTGTCAGCTCAAAAGCGGCCAGGTTCACCCATACGTATTTTCCACCTTGTGGACGTGGATAACGCCATCGCGCGCGTTCCATATTTATATAGGCGAGGCGTGTCCGTGCCGTATCCCCCTTTTGTCTGGCGGCCAGATAGTCGGCCTGTATCTTTGTATAGAGCGAGTCGTGCGGCTCTACTTCGTTCAGGAAATTGGCAAGGGAATTTGCCTGGTGTGCCTGAGTCATCGCATGATGATAGAAACTGTCTTGCGGTACGTCACAGTCTATATCGAACAGAATACGGTATGCGGAATTTGGACTTCCGTCATCCGGAAGCAGGTGGTTGAGCAGCTTGTGGGGTCTGATGAAACCGTAGCGAAGGCCTGCGGTATAGCGTAGGAAGGCCTTTGTTAAGCTATACTCCAGCCGCCCCATGACCCTATTGACATCCTCGCCCTCCAATTCTTTTGTTTGGATGAGCTTTATATCGTGTTCAATATCCGAAACGTGTAATACCTGAGGCGCAAGTCCGTGCTTGTCTATCAGGCGTAGGTAGGCCAGGAGCGTGTCGGTTCTGTTGTCTATTCCATGTCGGGAAATCCAAAGGTAGTTACCCCCTTCTGCGTAATAGTTTTTGGTATAAGAGTCAGCATACATACATACGCCTTGCTGACATAGGCGGCCTATTTCTTTTCGGATGAGTTGGTTTTTGAGGCGGTATTCGGGGTTAATCCATTGCTTGATGTCCTGCATAGACACATGCAACTCCACCTCCCTTTCATTTGAATGGCAGGCATAGAGTAGCGCAAAAAGTGGTAGGAATAAAAACCGGGATAGCCGCGTCATCATTGGATGGATATCTTACGTACGATTTTACCCACTTTCAGGATGTAACACCCTTGGGGTAAGTTCAGGTTGTAAGATTTGTCTCCACTCTCAATACGAATGGTTGCCACCTTCACACCCGTAAGATTGAATATTTCCATCACTTGGCCGTTAGCACCAGAGACCCTTACCTTGTTGTTCGCCACACGAAGCGTAACGTCCGTCAAAGTATTCTCAATTACCTCCTGCTCACCCTCTGCCAAAACGGTATTTGGGGCAGCTAAGAGCATAAATCCCAGTATGATGAGGCCAATTTTCTTCATTTTATATGCTATTGACAACGCAAAAGTACAAATTTTATTTTATATCACCAAATGTTTTTGGAAAAAAATGCACTTAAACGTTATATTTTCATAGTTTCAGTACGAGTCCTTCGTCGGCCAGTATTGTGTTGGTAAAGATTTCCCTTGCTTCCCTTAGGTGTGCGGCTTCGTCTTTGATGCGTCCGCTATAGTGTCCGATACAAAGCCTTCCTACTCCTGCATCTCGAGCTATCAGAGCTGCTTGATGAGCCGTGCTATGACACGTTTCCAGTGCTCGTGCGAGCAGTTCTTGAGGATAAGTGGCTTCGTGATAGAGTAGGGTGGTTCCCTTCAGTAGCTCTGGCAGGGTGGGCAGGTAGGACGTATCCGAGCAATAGGCATACGAGCGGGGTGGTTCAGGTGGTGTGGTAAGGCGCTCATTTGGAATGATGGTGCCGTCTTCTGTAACCCAAGAAGCCCCAGCCTTGATGTTGTTTATCTGACTGAAAGGAATATCGTAGGCATCTATCATCTCGCGCCGGATATGAGGTTGGGGCGGTGTTTCGCGGAAGAGGTATCCGCTACAGGGGATGCGGTGATTCAGCGGAATGCTCCATACCGTCATGCTGCGGTCTTGGTGTACAATTTGGTGGCGTGTGGTGTCAACCGAGTGAAAAATTACCTTGTATGTCATTCCTTCGCAGTAGATGCGCAGCACCACGTCCATGAATTCTTCCATTTGCTGTGGTCCATGAATGTGCAGGTCGGCGGTACGGCCCAATAGGCCCATCGTACTGATAAGGCCAGGCAAACCGAAGACGTGGTCGCCGTGGTTGTGGCTGATAAAGATATGCCCCAATCGGTTCATGTTGAGTCCTTGTCTGGCAAAGGCTGTCTGTGCCCCCTCGCCACAATCTATCATGAACAGTTTGCCGTGCGTGCTGACAACTTGGCATGCTGGAGAATGGCGCTGCGTAGGCTTGGCTGAACCGCAACCTAATATGTGTACATCAAATGGTTCCATTTTAATTATAGAATACAAAGAAAGGGGCAGCCCTTTGGAGAACTGCCCCCTTTTTCAGTTATAGTCGTCGAGTATTACTCTTCGCCTTTCTGCATCTTAGCCTTCAGAGCTGCCAGGGCATCCAGGTCGCCAAGCATGGTGCTGGCTGCCTGGTTCTGAATAACTGGCGTCTCATCCTTGCGTGCAGGACGGCCGGCCTTCTTCTTTTCAGGACGGGGCTCGTTGCTGCGCTGCTCATCTTCGAAGATGCGGCTGTGTGACAGAATGATACGCTTGCTCTCCTTGTTGAACTCAATCACCTTGAAGGGCAGCTTCTCATTGAGCTGTGCATGACTGCCGTCTTCCTTAACCAGATGTTTGGGAGTGGCAAAGCCTTCCACGCCGTACTCCAGCTGTACAACTGCACCCTTGTCGAGCATCTCGATAATCGTACCTTCGTGTACGGAATCCTGGGTGAATACGGTTTCGAATACGTCCCAGGGATTCTCCTCCAACTGCTTGTGGCCGAGGGAGAGACGACGGTTGTTCTTGTCGATTTCTAAGACAACAACGTCTATCTCAGCACCGATCTGAGTAAATTCGCTGGGGTGCTTGATCTTCTTCGTCCAGCTGAGGTCGCTGATATGAATGAGGCCGTCCACGCCTTCCTCGATCTCAACGAATACGCCGAAGTTGGTGAAGTTGCGAACCTTAGCCACATGCTTACTGCCGATAGGATATTTGCTCTCGATGTCTTCCCAGGGATCAGCCTTGAGCTGCTTGATGCCAAGAGACATCTTGCGCTCCTCGCGGTCGAGGGTCAGAATAACGGCTTCCACCTCATCGCCTACCTTCATGAAGTCCTGAGCGCTGCGCAGGTGCTGGCTCCAGGACATCTCAGATACATGGATGAGACCTTCTACGCCGGGTGCTATCTCGATGAATGCGCCATAGTCGGCCATCACGACAACCTTGCCCTTCACGTGGTCGCCCACCTTCAGGTTGGGATCCAGGGCCTCCCAAGGATGAGGAGTCAGTTGCTTCAGACCTAAAGCAATGCGCTTTCTCTCGTTGTCGAAGTCCAGGATTACAACGTTGATCTTCTGATCCAGCTCCACAACTTCCTTCGGATCGCTTACGCGGCCCCAAGACAAATCGGTGATGTGAATCAGACCGTCTACGCCGCCAAGGTCAATAAATACGCCGTAGCTGGTGATGTTCTTGACCACGCCCTCAAGTACCTGGCCCTTCTCCAGACGACTGATGATTTCCTTCTTCTGCTGTTCCATCTCGGCCTCAATGAGTGCCTTATGACTAACTACGACGTTCTTGTAGTCCTGGTTAATCTTTACGATCTGGAATTCCATTGTCTTGCCTACGAAGATGTCGTAGTCGCGGATGGGTTTCACGTCAATCTGGCTGCCGGGCAGGAATGCCTCTATGCCAAATACGTCTACAATCATACCGCCCTTTGTGCGGCACTTTACAAAGCCCTTCACAATTTCCTTGCTCTCCATTGCCTGGTTCACGCGGTCCCAAGAACGGGTTGCACGGGCCTTTTTATGAGAGAGAATCAGCTGTCCCTTCTTGTCTTCCTGGTTTTCGATGTACACTTCAACCTTGTCACCAACCTTCAACTCGGGATTGTAGCGGAACTCACTCATGGGAATGATACCGTCGCTCTTGAAGCCAATGTTTACCACGACTTCGCGCTTGTTCATTGAAATTACGGTACCGTCAACCACTTCGTGGTCACTTACTTTGTTGAGAGAACTTGTATAAGCCTCTTCTTGAGCCTCACGACTCACTTCTGCGTTGCCGCCGCCGTTAGCGTACGATTCCCAATCGAAATCCTCAATGGGAGCAACATTTTTAAAATCTGCCATACAGATACGTTAGAAAATAAATTTAATAAAATTAGACTTTATGTTGATTTAAATCGGGCGCAAAGGTATGGAAATTTTCTGAGATGACCAAACGTAAATACCTCTTTTTTGTACAAAGGCGTTTGTTTTGTGTGCAATCCAGTCATATTAATCTTCTTTTTGTGGCTTTTTTAGGGGTAATTTTTGCTAAAATGATTTTTCTTCGTATCTTTGCATTGTTTTTGAGAATACATTTTTGTAATGAGTATGTTCAAGAGAAAGATAGAATGCATCGGTATCCTCACCAGCGGCGGGGATGCTCCAGGTATGAATGCGGCAATACGTGCTGTGACGCGGGCCGCTATAGCAAACGGTTTTCGAGTAATGGCCATCTACCGAGGTTATGAGGGGCTTATCAACAACGAGATACGCGAGTTCTCTACCGAGGACGTCAGTAATATCATACAAAGAGGCGGCACGATACTGAAAACGGCCCGCAGTCGCGATTTTGAGACGACGGAAGGACGTCGCCGGGCTTATGATAACATGCTGCTGCGGGGCATCGATGCCCTGGTCGTGATTGGCGGAAACGGTTCGCTTACCGGTGCCCGCATCTTCGCCGAAGAATATGACGTACCCTGCATCGGTCTTCCAGGCACAATAGACAATGATTTGAATGGTACAGACAGTACTATCGGTTATGACACTACGCTGAATACCATTATGGAGTGCGTCGATAAGATTCGCGATACGGCTACCAGTCACGAGCGTATCTTCTTCGTCGAGGTAATGGGGCGCGATGCTGGTTTCCTGGCTCAGAACAGCGCCATCGCCGCCGGGGCCGAGGCCGCTATTATTCCCGAGGATGCTACGGGTGCCAATCAGTTGGAGCATTTCATCGGCAGGGGCATTCGCAAGAGCAAGAACAGCAGCATCGTGCTGGTGAGTGAGAGTCCTCGTTGTGGGGCTATGTACTATGCCGAGCGTGTGAAGCGTGAATATCCTGAGTACGACGTTCGCGTTTCCATTCTGGGACATTTGCAGCGTGGAGGAAGTCCAAGTGCCGGCGATCGCATCCTTGCCAGTCGCCTGGGCGTGGGTGCAATTCAGGCCATATTAGAAGGTCAGCGCAACGTAATGATAGGTATCAAAAACGACGAGGTTGTTTACGTCCCCTTCTCAAATGCCATTAAAAGTGACAAACCGGTGAAGAAGGAGCTCATTGACGACTTGGCTGTTTTGAGCATATAGGCAATCTCCGTCTCCGCTTATATAATATAATAATGTGTAACGTCAAAAAATGCTTTTTTTGAAAAAAAAACTGGTGAAAAGTTTTGCCAGTATCAGAAAAAGACGTACCTTTGCACTCGCAAAACAGGAGAGACCTAGTGAGGTTGTTTGAAAACTCCTTGTTTTGGGCGCTTAGCTCAGCTGGTTCAGAGCGTCTGCCTTACAAGCAGAGGGTCGGCGGTTCGAATCCGTCAGCGCCCACCGAAATGATGGAACGGCTCCTTAGCTCAACTGAATAGAGCATTTGACTACGGATCAAAAGGTTGTGGGTTTGAATCCCGCAGGAGTCACCACTTCATGAAGGTCCGTCAACCGGGTAGATACCAGAGTGGCCAAATGGGGCAGACTGTAAATCTGCTGGCTTACGCCTTCGGTGGTTCGAATCCATCTCTACCCACTAAGCCTTTGCGGCAATAGCTCAGTTGGTAGAGCACGACCTTGCCAAGGTCGGGGTCGCGAGTTCGAGTCTCGTTTGCCGCTCATGTGTGGAAACACACAGGCAATAAGAGCTCAAGGTCAATAAGCGCCGAGTCTCGTTTGCCGCTCGTTCTTTAAAATACTGGTGCGTTAGTTCAGCTTGGTTAGAATACATGCCTGTCACGCATGGGGTCACGGGTTCGAGTCCCGTACGCACCGCGAATAAGTGTTTTTCATGGTATTAGATTTTAAGGTAAAGATTCTAAGTCGGGAGATTTGGAATCTTTTTTTATGTCTTTTTCTCTCTATGTCTTTTTCTCAGGGGTTTATGTAAATCTCTCTTCCTAATATCTATTCCGGCTCAGCGGATTTAGCCGGTTGGAAATGTGGTAAATCCGCTGAGCTGAAATTCTGATATGGAACTATTTGAAAAGTTTCTGGGCCATCACATACAGGCTTCTGCGCCAGGTGAGGAATTCGTGGGCGGTACCTTCGGATACATAACTCTCGGCATTGAAGCCAGCGGATTTCAAGTCTGAGACGGCCTTCAGTACGCGGTCGGGCCATTCTTTACTACCGCAGCTGATGAATATGTAGTCCACCTGATTCTTATCCTTGATTTCCTCGGGCGTATAGATGCCGCCGCTCAGGATGCCGTAGTGTCCGAATACTTCGGGGCGGGCCATTGTGATGGCATGAGTTTCCATGCCGCCCATCGACAAGCCTGCCATTGCCCTGTTCTTCTTGTCCGCCTTGGTGCGGAAATGACTGTCTATGTATGGCACCAGCTCGTCCACCAGGACTTTCTGGAAGTCTTCAGCCACCTTACCGCGATCGAAGGGACGCCCGAATACGATGTCGTTTGTCATGCCGTAGGTCATAACTACGATGAAGGGCAGGGCCTTTCCGTCGGCTATCAGGTTGTCCATGATGATATTGGCCTTTCCCTGTACGGGCCAGGTGGTCTCGTTTTCGCCCCATCCGTGCTGCAGGTAGAGTACCGGGTAGCGCTGCTTCTGTTTCTTGTCGTACCCGGCTGGTGTATAGACATAGGCCACGCGCAACTGGTCGCCGTTTACCTTGCTGGGGAAGAGTATCTTTTGCACGTTTCCGTGTTCTATGTCAGTCCGTTCAGCATAGAATGCATCGTCGTGGGCAGGTACCTCCACGCCGCTCATCCAGCGGCCGCCGCCGTAATAGCTGTTGGTGCCCGGGTCGATCACCTGGACCCCGTCGATGGAGAGTGTATAGTAATGGAATCCCTCGTCTTCGGGCAGTAGCGTAGTGCCCATCCAGGAGCCGTCCTTCTGCTTCTTCAGCACGGTGCCGCCCATGCCGCCTCCATGACCTGCTGATGCAATGACGTAGCGGGCGCTGGGAGCCGTTATGCGGAAGCGAACATAGCCCTGCGAGTTTACCTGCGGATATTCCTGTCGGGGTTGGCAGGTGGCCGAGGGCTTGAAGTCTTCCTTGATATCGGGATTGTCGGTCGAGGGGATGAAGTCCCTAATCACGCGATAAACGTTCTTGGGCTTATAATCCTTGTCGAAGGGCAGGGGATAGTTGTTGGCGCCCAGCCACGAATCGCGGTCGCTCAGGTTCCAGAAGGTCACGCAGTCCACCTTGTCGGCGTGACGGCGCATGACGCGGAACACAGCCGCATACTGGGCTTCCTGAAGCAGTTTCTGGTCGTTCGTAACCTGTACGCCCTCGTTTCGGCTGAAGCGTAGCTGCCCGCCCATCTCCTGATTGACGCGGATGTCCAGTTCCGTGACGTGGATGTGATCAACGATTTCGGCATACTTGCTCACAGCTGCCTCTATGTCCTCCTCCGACGGGCCGTAGATGTTGTAGTGCCCCTGCATGCCTATTCCGTCGATGGGCACGCCGGCAGCCTTCATCTCCTTTACCATTTCGTAGATGCGGTCGCGCTTCACGGGGTCGCACTCGTTATAGTCGTTGTAGAAGAGCAGCGCCTTGGGGTCGGCTTCGCGTGCAAACTGGAAAGCCTTGCGTATGAACTCGTCATTGCCGCAAATCTTGTAGAAGGTCGATTCGCGCAGGGGCTGGTCTTTGCCCTCTGCGTTGGGGCGGCGACCGCCGTCGGCAATGCATTCGTTGAAGACGTCCCAGCAGTAAACCACGTCCTTGTAGCGGTTTATTACCGTATGGATGTGCTCCCTCATGCGTTCGAAGAGCACCTCCTTTTTCACCAGGTTATGATTCTTGTCGTAGAACATCCAATCGCACATCTGGCTATGCCACATCAAGGTGTGTCCGCGCAGCTTAATGCCGTTTTGCCGACAGAAATCAGCTATGCGGTCGGCTTTCTCCCAGGTCCATTTGCCTTCCTCGGGGTGTACGGATACCGGCTTCATGTCGTTCTCGGCTGTCATGCTGCTGAACTCCTTCTTCACCAGACTGGATTGGTCGGCATCGCTTATGTTGCGTTGGTTGACAGCCACGCCAATCATGAAGTAATCACTATATGCCTCTTTCAGACTCTTCTCGTTGTTCTGGGCATATACTCCGGTTAGTGCAAACCAGGCACATACGGTCAATAATTGAATCTTTCTCATATGATGTAATTTATTTTAGGTTATCGTTGGCCTTCCGGGCATACTCGAAGAGTGCCTGGGGCAGGTGGCAGTATCCACCGGGGTTCTTCTCCAGATAGTCCTGATGATATTCCTCGGCGGGGTAGAATCTCTGCAGGGGCAGCACTTCAACGGCCAGAGGCTCGCCGTACGCCTGCTGAACTTCGTCGAAGACTGCCTTTATGACGGGGAGTTCGCTCCCGGAGGTGTAGTATATCCCCGTGCGGTAGCGGGTGCCCTCGTCCTCGCCCTGTTTGTTCAGGCTTGTGGGGTCGATTGCCTTGAAATACATGCGGAGCAGGAGCCCCAGGTCGAGAATGTCCTCGTCATACCTTATGCGGACCGTCTCTGCATGCCCCGTCGAGTCTGTATAGACTTCCTTATACGTCGGATTCTCTGTGTGTCCGTTCGCGAAACCCACTTCCGTTTCCGTCACGCCTCTCAATTGTTTGAAGAAATGCTCTGTTCCCCAGAAGCAACCTCCTGCCAGATAGATTTCCTTTACCATAGTACATTATATATATATTAGTGTGGATACATTAAAAATGGTCTTGTCTCAGAACAGACCGTAGAGCAGGGAGTCTATCTGCTCTGTGATGGACTGAAAGTCCTTTGGATTGCTTTCGAACTTCAGCTTGTCGCCGTCCACGATGAGCATCTTGCCGGGATATTTCTCCACCCATTCCTCGTAGCGGTTGTTCAGGCCGGTCAGATAGTCGATGCGGATGCTCTGCTCGTAGTCCCGTCCGCGCTTGCTTATCTGTGCAATCAGGTTGGGGATGGTGCTGCGGATGTAGATGAGCAGGTCGGGCAGTGCGACGAGCGACATCATCAGGTCGAACAGGTCGGAATAGTTCTGGAAGTCGCGGTCGCTCATGTAGCCCTGTTCGTGGAGGTTGGGCGCAAAGATGCGGGCATCCTCGAAGATGGTGCGGTCCTGGATGACGGTGTCCTTCGACTTCGATATCTCAACGATGTCGCGGAACCGTTTGTTTAGGAAATATACCTGCAGGTTGAACGACCAGCGGTTCATGTCCTCGTAGAAGTCTGCGAGATAGGGGTTTACCTCGACTGGCTCGTATCGCGGCGTCCATCCGTAGCGCTTGACGAGCATCTTGGTCAGCGTTGTCTTGCCGCTGCCAATGTTTCCGGCTATGGCTATATGCATAAGATTGGGTTCAAGGTTTAAAGTTCAAAGTTTAAAGTTTAAAGTTTATGGTTCAAGGTTCGGCCTGTCCAGGGGAAACAGGCCGTAGACGAGGGCGTCCAGCTTGTCGGTGACGTACTGAAAGTCCTGCCTGTTGTTCTGAAAGTCCATGTCGTCCACCTCGATGGTGAGCACGCGGCCTTTGTACTTGCGCAGGATGAAGTCCTCGTACAGGTCGTTCAGTCCTTTCAGGTATTCCAGCTGTATGGCCTGCTCGTAGTTCCTGCCCCGCTTCTGGATGTTTTTTACCAGATGGGGGATTCCGGCGCGCAGGTATATCATCAGGTCGGGGTATCTGACCATGTCGGTCATCAGGTTGAAGAGGTCCATGAAGGTCTGGAAGTCCTTGTCGGAGAGATACCCCATCCGGTGGCTGTTGGCCGCGAAGACGTACACGCCCTCGTAGATGCTCCTGTCCTGTACGATGGTCTCCTGCGTGTGGGCTATCTCCAGGACGTTGCGGAACCGCTCCTTGAGGAAGAAGACCTCCATCGGGAAGGACCAGCGCGGGATGTCGCGGTAATAGTCCTCCAGATAGGGATTGTAGCTGACGGCCTCGAACTGCGGCTTCCAGCCGTAGTGTACGGCCAGCATGCGCGTCAGGGTCGTTTTCCCGCTTCCGATATTTCCTGCTATGGCGATGTGCATGATGAGGGGTTTAAGGGTTTAAAGTCTTCGTTTAATTCATAATTCATAATTGAGCTGCGCTTGAGGGTTCAGGGGTTCAAAGTTGAGCTGCGCTCTACTCCTGTCACGACTCGGCCATTCGTAAACAAGTTTCCGATGGCGCTCGCTGCTCCAGGAGTTCAAATCTCATTCTCCGGCACGCCCGGCGCTGAGTGCTTCCTTTACGCTTCCGGCCTCGAGTAGTCGCTGCTGAGCTTCCTCGTAGCTGATGCCCAGCGCCTCCTGCAGCATCCGCGTGCCGCGGTCCACCAGCTTGGCATTGGTCAGCTGCATGTTCACCATCCGGTTACCCTGCACGCGTCCGAGGCGTATCATCAGGGTGGTGGAGATCATGTTCAGCACCATCTTCTGCGCCGTCCCGCTCTTCATGCGGCTTGAGCCGGTGACGAATTCAGGTCCTACGATGGTCTCGATGGGGAACTCGGCCTCCTCGGCCAGCGGCGTGTTGGGGTTGCTGGTGATGCAGCCCGTCAGCAGGCCGTGCTCCCGTGCCGCCTTGACGGCGCCGACGACGTAGGCCGTGGTGCCCGAGGCCGCGATGCCCAGCACGGTGTCGTCGGCGGTGGGGTGGTGGGGCTGCAGGTCGGTCCATCCCTGCGTGGCGATGTCCTCCGCGCGCTCCACGGCGTGCCGCAGGGCCTGGTCGCCGCCGGCGATGAGTCCGGTCACCCACGTCTCGGGCACGCCGAAGGTCGGGGGAAGCTCGCTGGCGTCCAGCACGCCCAGCCGTCCGCTCGTTCCGGCGCCCAGGTAGAACAGCCTGCCGCCCCGTTGCATGCGCGGCTCGATGGCTTCCACCAGGGCCTGTATCTGCGGGATGGCTCTCCTGACCGCCTCGGCCACCCGATGGTCCTCTTCGTTGATGTGCCTGAGCAGTTCGCCGGTCGTCATACGCTCCAGATGGTCGAAATGGGAGGGCTGTTCGGTAATTTTCTTCTCGGTTTTCATTGTTGTTCCCACTTTTTTTTGTATTTTTGCGGAAGATTTGATGCAAAATTACACTTTTTTAATGAAATAACCCCTAATATCCGACTTATTTTAATATGATAAAGCGACTTTTACGACTTTTAGATGCCTCTCCGGTGAATTTCGTGGCTGTCCGGACCCTCGAGGATGAGCTTCAGAGGGCGGGTTTCGAGTGCCTCGATGCCTCAGAACCTCTTGGCGAGATGCCGGCGGGCCGCCAGTTCTACGTGAAGAAGAACGACTCCTCGCTCTACGCCTTCCGCATCGGGCGCCGACCGCTCTCCGAGGCCGGGTTCCACATCATCTGCGCCCACTGCGACTCCCCCACGTTCCGCATCAAGCCCAATGCCGAGATGACCGGCGAGGGCGGCATCGTGCGGCTGAATACCGAGGTCTATGGCGGACCCGTCCTGTCCACCTGGTTCGACCGCCCGCTCAGCGTGGCAGGGCGCGTCATCCTGCGGACGGACGACCCGATGCACCCGGAGACGCAGCTCATCCACATCCGCCGGCCCCTGATGCAGATCGCCAACCTGGCCATCCACTTCAACCGCCAGGTGAACGACGGCGTCAAGCTCAGCCGGCAGAAGGACATGCTGCCCCTGCTGGGCATCGTCAGCGGCGAGCTCGAGCGTGGACAGCTGCTCATGAACGCTATCTGCGAGAACCTGCAGGTACAGGCCGACCGTGTGCTCGACTTCGACCTCTACCTCTACGACGCCACCCCGGCCTGCACCTTCGGCGCCCACGACGAGTTCATCTCGAGCGGCCGGCTGGACGACCTCAGCATGGTCTTTGCCGGGATGGACGCCCTCATTGCCGCCGGCGACGCGGTGCCCGAGACCACTCAGGCGCTGGCCGTCTTCGACAACGAGGAGACGGGCAGTCAGACGAAGCAGGGCGCCGGCAGCCCGTTCCTCTCCAGCCTGGTGCAGCGCATCGTCCTCACCCAGGGCGGTTCCCCCGAGGACTACTTCCGCGCCGTGGAGAAGGCCTTCATGATCTCCGCCGACAACGCGCACGCCTGGCACCCCAACTACAGCGAGAAGTACGACCCCACGAACCATCCTGTCCTTGGCGGCGGGCCCGTCATTAAGTTCAATGCGGCGCAGAAGTACGCCAGCGATGCCGCCAGCGCCGCCGTCTTCTCCGAGCTCTGCCGTCGGGCAGGCGTCCCCTGCCAGCGGTTCGTGAACCATAGCGACGTGGCGGGCGGCAGCACGCTGGGCAACATCCTGGCCTCCTCGCTGCCTATGCGCGGCGTCGATATGGGAAACCCCATCCTGGCCATGCACAGCGCCCGCGAGACGGGAGCCGTCGCCGACCACGAATACTGCATCCGCGCCTTCACGCAGTTCTACCGCAGCTGATAAAGCTTAACCATTAAACCCAAACCGGTCATTAGCGCGTAACAGTCTAATGACCGATTTGGGTTAAAAATAGGACCGAAAATCAGATGCTGACCACGTCTGATCCCTCCAAATGAGGTCGGAATACTGAAATTCTGCGACGCTCATGTGAGCGCCAAGAGCGGGGAAAAATATCGGAACAAGGGGTTTTTGCATGTTTTTTGATGCTTTTGAGAGCAGATTTTGATACATTTTGGCCCTTTTTTGTGTTTCAGCATCTTGGGGCAAAGGACTTGCTAATGTCGTATCTCATTGATATTCTGCCTTTTAGATGAAAAAATACTGTGGCAGCGATTTCAGTTTCAGTTATTTCAGTTATTTTTTGAGGGGTACACAATTTCGCCTATCCTTATATAACTTCCTTATTATTAGATAGTTATATATGTATATATAGGGATTTTGAAACATAATAGGGCCTCAAAAAACAACTGAAATACTGAAATAACTGAAATCGCCCATTCCCGAAATTAGATTTTTCCTACCAGGCCCGTAATTGGATTTTTCCTACCAGGCCTGTAATTGGATTTTTCCTACCAGGCCCGTAATTGGGTTTTTCCTACCATTCCCGAAATTAGATTTTTCCTACCAGGCCCGTAATTGGATTTTTCCTACCAGGCCTGTAATTGGGTTTTTCCTACCAGGCCCGTATTTGGATTTTTCCTACCAGGCCCGTGAGCGCCTCGCGGATCTCGTTGCACACTGCCAGGGCAAAGCCGTCCAGCAGGTTCTCATTGTATGGTGGCTTGAGAACGCCCTACGGGGCAAAAAGCTCTTAGTCCAGGGCACGCCATGGGTAGAAGACGGGGGCAATTTTTTCCCAGGGCAAAAACTTCTGCGTGTCGCCCGCATTTCCGGTCAGGGACATCGGCCATTGCTCCAACGTAAACCAGTTTTTACAGTTCGGGAGTCTACACGTGCGCCCTCCCGGCCTTGCAAGGCGTTGTGGCGGAGTGCCAAGCCGATGACACGGCCTTCAAGCGCTTTTCGGGCAAAGACTTCGCCCCGGACGAACAGCCCACCATTTGCCCCTCTCCGAAAGGAGGGGAGAAGAGCTGCCAAGGCGCCTTGAACATCTGGGGCCATGAATAGAAAAAAGCGAGGTTTTGCCTCGCTTTTTTCTATTCCTTCTCCCCTCCTCACGGGAGGGGCCGGGGGTGGGTCTTCTTATTCCTTCACCATCTGCTCAATCTTCATCTCGCCGCACTCCAGTATGATGCCCACGTACTCCTTGAACTCGGGAGTCGCGCTGTGGGCATCGAGCGCTGCCTGGTCGGCCCACGTCTCGATGAAGGTGAATACATCGGGGCGCGTGGCGCTCTCGAACACGTCATAGGAAACCATGCCAGCGTGGCTCTGCGTCTTGGCAACCAGGGCGATGGCTGCCTCCAGGGCGCGGTCGTACTGACCCTCTTTCGCTTGGAAAAAACAATTCAGTCTAATCATAATAATTCAGTTAATTTTTAGGGGTTATCTCAAATTTTCTTTGCAAATATAAGGAGATTATCTGAGAAATCTTCTATCTTTGCACAAAAAATAACGTTATTTAATACTATTATGGTTATGAAAACCCGCTTCTTCTTCCCAATTCTGCTGTTGGCCCTGATGTTCGGTATGCATCTCACGGCCCAGGAGTTCGACCCCAATCAAGGCTATCGTCTGGAGACGGGCAATGGCTTTGCCCTGGACAACCGGCAGGGCAATATCGTATTCTCGCCCGTCAACAGGAAATCGCCCTCGCAGGTCTGGTTCGTGAAGCCTTCTGCCAAGAGCGGCTACGTCTGCCTCTACTGCCCCAACGCCAACATGGCCCTGGACAACGGCAATAACTTCGGCAACGAGGCCAAGGTGCTCCAGTGGGGCCTGAATCCCGGCAATCCCAATCAGCAATGGCGCATAGAGCGTGTGGCAGACGGTGCCTATACCCTGACCTGCATAGCCGGTGGCCTGCGGTTGGGCTACAAGGATGCATGCAAGGACGGAAGCCCCGTCTGGCAGCTGAAGACGGACGCTGCGGATGCCTCCGTGCAATGGCAGTTCGTGCCGAGCAAGCTGAAGGCATCGGCCCTGAAGCAGGTCATCACCAGCAAGAACTACTGGGAGAATCCCGCCATATTCAATATAAACAAGGAGACGGGCCGGGCCACGATGCTGCTCTACGCCAGCCAGCAGGAGATGCAGGCCGACGAGGCCAGCCAGAAGCCCTGGCTCCCCGTCCACAGCAGTCTCCGCATGATGCTCAGCGGTGCCTGGCAGTTCCATTGGTCACCCAATCCCGACGAGCGTCCCCGTGACTTCTACAAGCCCGGCTTCGACGCCTCGGCATGGAAGACTATCCCCGTGCCCAGCAACTGGGAAATGCAGGGCTACGGCACACCTATTTATACCAATGTAACCTATCCCCACAAGAACGTGCCGCCCCTCATCCGGCCTGTGGACGGCTGGACCATTGAGAAGGAGGGCAATCCCGTGGGCAGCTACCGCCGCACCTTCACCCTCCCGGCCGAATGGAAGGAGCGCGAGATCTACCTGCACTTCAACGGCATCTACAGCGCCGCCTACGTCTGGGTGAACGGCAAGATGGTCGGATACACCCAGGGCTCGAACAACGATGCCGAGTTTGACGTCACAAAGTACGTCAGGCACGGACGCGAGAACCTTGTCTGCGTAGAGGTCTACCGCTGGTCGGACGGCTCCTATCTGGAGGATCAGGATATGTTCCGCCTGAGCGGCATTCATCGCGACGTATACCTGGAGGCCCGCCGGAAGATGCACGTCCGCGACGTCTATGCCACGACCAGCCTGAACAAGGATCTCAGCCAGGCCGATGTGCAGGTCGAGGTCGAGGTGCAGAACCTGGGCGGAAAGGCCGATGCTGCACCCGAGGTGACACTCTTCGGTCCCGACGGACGGAAGGTGGGCAGCTCGACGCTGACCATGGGGCTTCTCGGCAAGGGGCGCAAGGGCAAGGCCAGCGCCTCCATCCACGTCGACAACCCGCAGCTGTGGAGCGCCGAGGTGCCCAACCTCTATACCGTTACCGTAGCCCTGGACGGCGACGTCAGCACCTTCCGCTACGGTCTGCGTAAGATCGAGAACCGCGGCGGACGCGTCTTCATCAACAACAGCCGGATTATGTTCAAGGGAGCCGACCGTCACGACACTCATCCCGTCTACGGTAAGGCCATCCCCGTGGAGAGCATGATCGAGGACATCCTGCTCTTCAAGCGCCACAACCTGAACACGGTCCGCACCAGCCACTATCCCAACGACCCGCGCATGTATGCCCTCTACGATTACTATGGCATCTACACGATGGAC
>JAILKU010000074.1 GCA_024693505.1 Bacteroidaceae bacterium
GCCAATGCCGTGGGAACGTATATCAAGACCGACAGCCACGCTGAGCACAACGAAGGCGGAAGCTATGGCTACAACGTAATGGGGAAGACCTATTCGCTCTGGACAGAGGCCGTCTATGAAAACCGTCTCAAACCCTTTACGCTCTCTCTGGGCAGTCAGTATGGGCAGAAAGACATCGACAATGTCTATTCGGGCGATGCAGATGCCGGCAATGCTATGCGCTCATCAGTGCTTTACGTCTTCGGACAACTGAAGGGCCGTCTTGGCAAGCTCGGCTATATGGGTGGACTCGGCATGAGTACGCGCTATTATCGGCAGGCTGAATGGCATGACCGTTTCCTGCTGTTCCGTCCCAAGCTGACCGTTTCCTATCCGCTGGCCAGGAACTTGAAGGCGAGATATGACTTCGAGGTGTCTCAGCACGTATCGCAGATTGCACTCGTCAGTAATGTCAGTATCAAGCAAAATGCAATGGAGACGCTGGTGGGCAATCCTGAGATTATGCCCAACCGTGTGACGTCGCACGACCTTCGCCTGACTTATTCTACACCAAGAATCATGACTGAGCTGCAGGGCTATTGGCGACTAAATGCCAACTGCAACATGGAGAAATGTGCCCGCAAGGACGGACATTTCTATCAGACACAGACGAATGCCGGCAATGAATGCAGTTTCTTCTTCATCCAGAGTTACAACCGATGGGAAGTCGTTCCCGAAAATCTCTCCGCAACCCTATATGGCGGCATCTACCGCTTCTTCAACTTCACAGACGACTATCGCCACACCTATACGGCCTTCAACGGCGGTGCCAGTATAGAAGCCTACCTGGGGAAGTGGACGCTGACGGCTTACGCCGACAACGGCTGGAACTTTATGGAGGGCGAGCACCGCGGCCATCAGGCTGCAGCATGGTATCTCACAGCCTCTTACCGGATGAAGGACATCACCCTGTCCCTCTATGCCCAACATCCCTTTTGCGCCCGTCCGCTCACCAATAAAACGGAGGTGCTTAGCCGTTATATCCACAAAGAGGTATCGCAGCACAGCCGCGATTTGGGCAATATGCTGACAGTCAACCTTACCTGGCACCTATCCTCCGGCCACAAATATCGCGACATCCAGCGCACGATGAACCATCGTGACACAGAGACAGGAATACTACAGAGCAAATAAGGAAAGGGCATCGCCTTCCCCGGCAGGCGGGGAAAGCGCGAAATTATCTCAGACGGTCTAATGATTTAACGAGCATCTCATCCTTCAGGATACCTCGAAAAGCGAAGTATAGAAAGACTATGGCGCAGAAAGGCAAGGCTGCAGCCCATCCCGGGCGGAAGGAGGCTTCAAGCCCATTGCCCTGCCTGTAGATATAGAAAGCGTATAAAGCATACCACGCCACGAGAAGGATGATGCTGAACGAACAGATGCGCATCTGCAACGCACGACGGCGAAACAGAAAAATGTTGAAAAAGGACAGACTGCCGACGATGAGAAGCACCACAAACATAGGTACGGTAACAAAATGCTCAGCCTGCAGGCCAGTAACACCCAGCTGCGGGGTATAGCGCAAGAGCAGGTTGTACATAACAGCCATCTGTCCGCCCTGTTCAGAGATAAAGAAGCCTACTGGCTGCGTCATACAGAAGACACAAAGGACGCAGGCCAGGAACAAATAGAGGGTTTGAATCCGCTGTATCATTAGTCCAACAGGGATGCTTCTTTACTCGGGTTCCTGAAGTAGATCTTACCGTTTACGAATTCCTCTGTAGCCATCAGGGTAGGCTTTGGCAACTTTTCGTAATAACGGCTGATTTCAATCTGTTCGCGGTTTTCAAACACTTCGTCCAAATTGTCGGACGAGCTGGCAAACTCCTGCAACTTCTTGCTTAATTCAGACTTTATTTCGGAGGAAATCTGATTCGCACGCTTGGCAATAATTACCACGCTCTCATAGATATTTCCCGTATCCTCACAAAGATCCATTACGTCGCGCGTCACCGTATTTGTGGGCGCTGTTGATTTCTTGTAGTCCATAATGATAAATATATTTTCTTTTAATCTTCTTCCTTGTCAATATTAATATTTTTCCTCTTAACGATACGCTCGGCATCGGATAGGATCTCCCTCGCTTCCTTAAGATACTTGCTCTCAGGATAGTCGTTGGTAAATGCATAGCACTCATCAATGGCATCGCGGAAACGCTCCATACGCTTTTCCTCCACACTCTTGCGAGCCAACTGATACTTACTCCGCAGAATGAGGATAGACAGATCTTCGCGCCTGCTGGGGCTGGCAAAGGGAAAATCCTTCAGCGCGTTCTGTGCTGTAATGACACAGGCCTCGTAATTACTGCCACCATAAAGGCTATTGAGCACATAGTCGCCCAAATCCAGATACAATTTGGCGGAGAGGTATTCCTTTTCCACCAATTTGTCCTGAAGGACACCAATCATCTCCTGCGTCTGTTCTTTCAGTCCTGTTTCGGGATAGGCATCCAAAAACGACTGGAACTCAGCTATAGCCTCGTTTGTACTCGTCTGATCGAGCCTGACATCGGGCACTTGATGATAGAGCGAATATCCGGTGTAGTATCGCGACAGCTCTACATAAGCACCCTTCGGGTAAGACTGATAGTACTTGCGGAAATAGTTCGCAGCCGACTCATAGTCCTTGTGCATATAAGTGCTCATGGCGAGCATGTAGAGACTTTCCTCGCCATAGGGCGTCCCTTTCATCGTAGCAAGCAACTCGCCAAAGACCTCACTGGCCCGGCCATACTTACCCGACATGAAATAGGATTTTGCAGCATCGTACTTATAATCCACATCACCTGACTTCTGCAAGTATGAATATTCCCCGCAGCTGCTCAAAACCAGGAGAATCAGGAAGTAGAGTGTATGGATTTTGTTCATTTGTTCCAAATTTGGCCTGCAAAGTTACGAATAAGCAAGGACAACACAAAGAAAAATCCACTTTTTTTTGGCTTGGCAAGGCAAAAGTTGTCATGAAAGCCTGCTAAAGGAACGAATATATCCTGTAAAAACAGGAGATTTTAACCCGAATATGACTCGAAAATCATAAAGAGAACCATTTCAACAAAAAAATGACGAAAGTTTCTTTTAAGGTTATTATTTATGGTCAAAAGGGCGATTTAGGAGAGTTAGAATTTGATTTTTCTTGAGAAAGAAATAATTATTATGCCATTTATGCTTCTATCTGTGTTTTTTTATGTAATTTTGCAGCCGAAATGGTAAAAAGACAGGTAATTATGTCCTGGTTGCAATCCCTATTCACATCCACCGACAGCGTGGCACATATCCTGCTCCTCTATGCAATTGTTATCTCTGTGGGCATAGGTTTAGGACGCATCAAAGTCTTCGGTATCTCACTGGGCGTTACGTTTGTTCTCTTCGCCGGCATCCTCGCCGGACATCTACACTTCACCGGCACGCTGAGTGTCTTGAACTACATACAAGACTTTGGCCTCATTCTCTTCGTCTACTGTATTGGTCTGCAGGTGGGGCCAGGCTTCTTTGCCAGCCTGAAGGAGGGAGGCATTCGCATGAACTTGCTGGCTACAGGCATCATACTGTTGAACGTCTTGTGTTGTATTGCCCTGTTCTATATCGTCTTCTGGGACGGTACGATGTCTGCCCGCGAAAACAGCACCAACCTCGCCATGATGGTAGGGGTATTGTGTGGTGCCATTACAAACACGCCCGGACTTGGCGCCGCAACTGAGGCCTGCGGACAAATATTTGGTCCTGACGCACCTGCAATCGCCAACGGTTATGCATGCGCCTATCCACTGGGTGTTGTCGGCATCATACTGGCCACTGTGCTCATCCGCATATTTTGTCGCATAAGTCTCAGGCATGAACAAGAGCAGATTGAGAATGAACTTTCTGCCAACCCTCACGTTAAGCCTCACAGAATGACTCTGCGGGTAAATAACCCAGCACTACCGGGCCGGACGATCCTTCAAGTGCGCCAGTTTCTCGGGCGAGACTTCGTCTGTAGCCGTATATTACACGAAGGTCACGTAAGCATACCCAATCGTGATACCATTCTGAATAAGGGCGACAAGATGTTTCTGACCTGTGCTGAGGATGATGCCGAAGCCATCACTGCCTTTATCGGGCCGGAAGAAATTGTGCAGTGGGAAGAGCAAGACGTCCCATTGGTGAGCAAACACATTCTAGTTACCAAACCCGAGATGAACGGAAAGACTTTTGGACAAATGCACTTCAGTAGCGTCCATGGTGTAAACGTTACTCGCATACGCCGAGGCGGAACAAATCTCTTTGCAGACCGTAACCTCCGCATGCAAGTGGGTGACAAAATAGTAGTTGTCGGGCCCGAGGATGCTGTGGACCGCGTAGCCAGCATGATGGGCAACTCGGTCAAGAGTTTAGAGACACCCAATCTGGCCGCTATTTTCATCGGTATTATGACAGGTATTATCTTCGGCTCTATTCCTTTCAGTATCTCCGGTATTCCCACGCCTATCAAGTTAGGCCTGGCAGGCGGGCCGCTTATTATAGCCATTCTAATCGGCCGCTTTGGTTACAAAGCCCACCTTGTATCCTATACAACAACTAGTGCAAACCTTATGCTACGCGAGATCGGGCTTGTGCTTTTCCTTGCCAGCGTCGGCATTAAAGCAGGTGCTTCGTTTGCCGACACCGTACTGCAGGGGGATGGTCTTACCTATGTATGGTGCGGATTTCTTATCACCACGGTGCCAATCTTAATCGTCGGCTTACTCGCACGCCTTCGCTATCGACTTAATTACTTTAGCCTAATGGGCCTTATTGCAGGCAGTACCACTGACCCGCCCGCATTGGCCTTTGCAAACCAAACGGCCGGGAACGACGCGCCCTCTGTAGCCTATAGCACAGTCTATCCCTTGAGTATGTTCCTACGCATACTCACAGCTCAACTCATCATTCTATTCCTCTGCACAATCTAAGATAAGCATTGCCGTTCTACTCGTAATCGTCAATTGTGTAGTTGACAAAATCTATGAAGGGTTTCATCTTCTGGAATACGGCCACAGTCTGTTCCAGCCAATTGTCTTGACGTAAAAAGTCATCGCCAATAGATGTAGCTATGGAATAGTCTTTGGGACGAAGATATTCAGGATAGGGATAGTCGCGCGGGAAACCTACAGGCAACGTCTTGAGCCTGTCCATGCCTATAATGGGGAAAAGCCTCTTGAACTCCGGGTCTTCAACTATTCCCCGGAACTCCTCTGTTTCATCGACAATACTTTGCCTGACAGCTTTCAGGATATTCGACGGCAGACAATAAGCTCCACCGGCAATCATACATTTACCAGGCTGGATATGAAGATAGTAACCGCCATGGAATGCCTTCTTGCCATGTGCAGCTACATAGACTCCGAAATGCTGCTTATAGGGTGATTTATCTTCACTGAAACGCGTATCTCGATAAAAACGATAAGTGCAGTCACGTACTGTCAGATGAGCCAACGAAGTATCAATAACGCTCAAGCGGTTAATGAGTTGTTGCGCCATATCCTCGAATATCATGCGTGCCCGGTCATATTCATCGCGGTGCCCGACAAACCAAGCCCGATCGTTGTGAATAGCAATGTTGCTCAGGAAGGCATAGACAACATCTATTCCCGTATTATTCCGTCCCATGAACAGCTATGGAGTTAGGACTTTCTTTACGCCATCTACAATGCCCTGAATCTGATTTGCCGCATCCAGTATCTTGTTGCTTGCCTTGCCCAGCACGCCCTTTGCGAAATACCCGATACAAAGGCCTTTCAGTTCACCTATCTCATGATTCTCGGCAGCAGAGTATTCGTATTGCTCAAGTCGTTTATTTATCTTCTCGAACTTTCTCTGTTCCTTCAACCACTCGTCGAAGTTGAAGACGGTGGCGTTCTTTTCAATTTCCGTGGTTAAGCTGCGCAGGTCGTTCAGAGCAGCCTCCTTACCGCTTCGGCACCCTGTAAGGGCGAGGCCAAGCAGGATTATGGGTAATAACTTCTTCATATCGGTTTGTTCTATTAGGTGGTTTCGTTTTCTTCTTCGTCGTGTTTGGGGAAAGGAATGTGCCATGCATCACTCGGCTCATTCACGTTCTTGAGTGTGTAGAAGGAGGAACCGTCGAAACAATGTGTGCAGATGCGCTCCTT
>JAILKU010000078.1 GCA_024693505.1 Bacteroidaceae bacterium
GTCTTCCTCCTCCTTGCAAGGCAAAACTCAAACAAGTTTGGTTCTGCTCTTGCTTCGAGCGTCGGTTCTGCGAGACTCTTTTTATTTAGGTCCCAACGAAATAAAGGAAATTACAGAAATACTTTTCGCTGGCGAAATGCATGGCGAGGCCCTTGTCAATTTCTTTTATTTTAGGACCTTTTAAGATATCATTGAGGATGTAACTCTCTCTGCAGGAGGGAAGATGACGTGTATGAACCGTATTAAAGGGAGCAAGATCAAAAGTACGGTGGTGCATGAACAGCATCAGCGCTACCGGCTCACATCCTCATAATATATCTTTCTGCGTATTTCTGCGCTTTCTGCGGGACACTGATAAAAACTCTAAACTGTAAGATTTTGAATAGATTTTGAATAGATTTCTTTGCGGAGCAAATCAAATTAAGGGGATTGCTCTTCGAGCAAGAAATCTGCGAAAATCCTAAAGAAAATCAGATAATATATTTTTAAACCTCATCGAGGAACATAATAAGATTTTGAATAGATTTGAATAGATTTCTTTGCGAAGCAAATCAGTATAAACAAATGGATTCTTTGATAGAGAATATGAAATTGAAGATGCTGCTATGTTTTAGCAGAAAAACGAGGGAAGCAAATCTTTCTTGATTTGGGTAGCCGTTGAAGCATATAATGAAAATTGATTTTTCGTCGGATAAAAGTGTTAAATATGAATTAAATTCGCTGTATATTGAGAAGTTTTTGTACTTTTGCAAAAAATTCTCATTATGGAGAGAATAAGGCAATAAGGATTAAAGGCTGGTGCGCGTGAACGTTAATCAGCTTTATGTGAAAAATGTATTTAAGTAGGCGACTTCTTACGGTATTCTTTGCGATGGTATTCGCTATTCCTCTGAGCTGTTTCGCTCAGAGGAGCTCAACGCTGTTGTCCGGAAAACCGATGGGCAGTATCAGTGTGGACTATGGCACGGGCAAGGAATCCACGACCGTAAACGCCCCGGCATGTGCCTTCGACGGCGATATGCAAACATTCTATGCTTCCTATGACAAGTCGCAGACCTGGGTTGGACTCGACCTGGGTTCGCCGCATGTGATTACTCGTGTGGGATGGAGTCCCCGCAATCATTCTGTGGGTCCGGGGCGCGTACAGTTGGCTCTCTTCGAGGGTTCCAACAGCCCCGATTTCCTGGATGCCGTACCACTTTATCTGATTCCCGAGACGGGGACTATCGGGGTAATGCACCGGGCCAATGTAAGTGTCAGCCGCGGTTTCCGCTATGTCCGCTATGTTGGGCCTAACAGTGCGCGCTGTAACATAGCTGAACTGGAATTCTGGGGCTACAAGGACGAGGGAGATGATTCGCACTTCTACCAACTGACCAACCTGCCGACCCTGAGCATCCACATCTACAACGGCACCGAACCCGTAGATAAGGAGAATGAACTCGAGTCGAACATCACCATTACCTACGACAACGGTACGCGCATCCAGGAGTATCCCGTGCTGACACGACTCCGCGGAAACGGCACTCTGGGCTCTGCAAAGAAGCCATACCGCATCAAGTTCAATGACGGGAAGAGTCACCACATGCTGAAGGACTCGCCCATGGAAAGCCCGGCAAAGGCCAAGAAATGGGTACTCATCAGCAATTACGGCGACAAGACGCTCCTGCGATACAATCTGGGCTTGGAGATAAGTCGCCTGATGGGTATGTCCTATACCGCATGGCACCAGCCCGTGGATGTCATCCTGAACGGCGAGTACAAGGGTTGCTACCTGCTCTGCGATCAGATCACCGTCGATCCAAACCGCGTGAACATCACCGAGATGGACTCGGAACTGAAGGGGGGCTACATGATTGAGATTGATGCCTATGCCAGCAGGGAACCGGAGCTTTCGCACTTCACAAGCCCCAGGAATGTGCCTGTCACAATCAAGTCTCCGGGGAAAGACGACATTACGGCCCAGCAGAAGGCTTTTATCCAGAACGAGTTCAACCTGCTCGAGAATGCCGTATGGAGCAAGAACTATACTGACGAGCATGAGGGCTACCGTAAGTACCTGGATGTGGAAAGTTTCCTGCGCCATTTCCTGATAGGCGAGTTTACCGGCAATACTGATACCTACTGGAGTACCTATATGTACAAGGACCACGACCAGCAGCGCTATACGGTAGGTCCTTGCTGGGACTTCGACCTGACGTTCGAGAATGACAGCCGCACACGTCCTATTAACGACAAGGATGACTGGGTGTTCCGTAGCGGAGGCTCGAATGCGGGTAACGTGGCGGCCATGGTGAGCCGCATCCTCACAGACCCCTATGCCGACAGCCTGATGAAGGCCATCTGGCAAGAGGGACGCACAAACGGACCTTTCAGGGAGGACATCCTGTTCCACCTGATAGACAGTATCGCCGCGCTGATTGAGGCCTCAAGAGAACTGAACTTCATACGCTGGCCTCAACTGAAAAAGACCGAAACGAACCCCGACCCCTATCAGACGGCATTGAACGTGGTAAGGAACTACATACCCGAACGGATCAGATGGATTGACGACTATCTGGCCAGGGATAATCATCTCCTCTGGGATTCCATCTATTATATCGGTACGCCCGAGGAACTTATCGACTTTGCCAGGCTCACCAGGCAGGGCATCAGTGAGTGCTCGGCCTGCCTGACTGCCGACATAGACCTGACCGGATACGGCAATCAGTTCCAGCCCATCGGGTCGAAGAGTGTGCCCTTCATGGGGTCCTTCGATGGACAGAATCACAGGATAACGGGCTTTGAGATGACGGCGACCTCGGGAATGGCCGGACTCTTTGGCAAGGTCATAAATGCCGATATACGCAACTTCAGTATCGACGGACATCTGGTCTGTGCGGGAGCCTCCAACGGCGCAATCGCATTTGCCGATGCCAGCACCATATCGAACGTCCACTCGTCCCTAATCATCGACGTGCCCAATAGTGGAGTGACCCATACCGCAGGCGTGCTGGGCGAATGTCAGAACGGTTGCATCGTAAGCCAGTGCTCCTACAGCGGTATACTTACGGTGAGCAGTGATAATTACGACTGCTTTGGCGGTGTGTGCGGCTATACCAACATTGCCCTCTTCGAGAACTGCGCCAACTACGGCACAATCCGGTTCAGCCGTCAGGACTGCTATGCCGGGGGCGTGATAGGCTACATCAACAACAAGTCCTGCCAGGGACCTCATAACTGTCTGAATGCCGGACGAGTCATCTATACAGGCCAGGGGGCTCCCCTCTACGGAGGTGCTATTATAGGCAGGCTGCGCAGTTTCAGTGCCGATCTCTTCGGGCAGAACTACTGGCTGTCCGGCTCAGCTCCTACCGGCTGCGGCGAGAACACTACCAACAGGATGTACCGCAGAACGCAGCAGCAGATGAGCAGCGGCGAGGTGTGCTACCTGCTCAACAAAGATCAAGCTGAAACAGCATGGTATCAGACGCTTGGCGAAGACTATTTCCCCGTGCTGGACAGCACTCATCTGACTGTCATTCAGCAAAACGACAAGACTTATGCCAACGGAAGCGCCGGAACGGATGTGCCGGACATACTGGACAACATACAAACGGGCGGTAGCAGATCTCGGGCGACAGATATCTTCACCCTGACTGGTATGCGTGTGTATAAGCCAACTCGTGGCATCTATATCATCAACGGCAAACGAGTTCTGGTAAAGTAAACATCAGACCAAAAGTGAGTAGGATTTAACCCGAGTAACTTGCCTCCATCAGTTACTTTCGTTTGGGTTAAACAACTTTTGCACGAAGATAGTGAGGTAGGCACGCCAGTTTTTCCAGATGTGTCCCCCGCCGGATTCGTGGTATTCATATGGATAGCCTTTCTCCTTGCAGTAATCACGGAGTGCCGAGGCAGTGACCTTTACGCCATCCTCTGAGCCAACGCCAATCCAATAGAGCCGGGGCTTAGCTGCAAAGAATGCTTTCATTTCCTTCTCGTTATCCGGACCACTGCCAGCACCAGAGAACATACCCACATAGCCAATCGTGCCCGGATAGCGCAGGGAGATGGAGAAGCTCTGGCGGCCTCCCATGGAAAGACCCGCAACGGCTGTATTATACTGACCTGTCTTTACTCGGAAAGTGCGCTCAACAAACTTCTTGATAAGCGGAAACTCATCTTCCATGGGCCTAGTGTCCTGATCGCGACTGTTCGTCATGGTGGGTTGAAACATATTCTGCTCGTTAGCCTCGGGGGCTGAAGGGTTCCTCACCACGCCGTTTGGCATGACCACAATCATGGGCTTAGCTGCGCCCTCGGCAATCAAGTTGTCCATAATCTGGATGGTGCGACCCAGTTCCGACCAGGCATTCTCGTCGCCGCCAGAGCCATGAAGCAGGTAGAGCACGGGATACTTCTCCTTGCCGTGTTCGTAACCATTAGGCAGGTAAACAGTCATGCGACGATCCATCTTCGCATTCTCGCTGTCATACCAGATGCGCGTCACTGAGCCGTGGGGCACATTGTTGTTCTGGTAGTAGTAACCAGCGTCCCCCTTCTCGGTACTCATCACAAAGATGTTTGACCAGGTGGCAATATCCCTGTTCATATATACGTTGGAAGGGTCAAGGACGCGCTTCCCGTCAACCACGTATGCATAGGTATAAAGTTCGCCCTCCAAAGGAGCGGTGGTGTAGGTCCACACACCGTCCACCTCTTTCATGTCAACCGCTCCCCTTGGCAGGAAGTCGCCTGTCAGCCTTACGGTCACCGCTTTAGGATTGACATACCTGAACGTAACCGTATTGTCGGTGCTTATATCAGGTGAAACCAGTCCTGTGCCGGGCCCTAATGCCTGTTGGGCAAAGGCTGTCATTAATGCG
>JAILKU010000112.1 GCA_024693505.1 Bacteroidaceae bacterium
CACTCGTTTTAAAAGAAAATGGCAGAAAAGTTTGGTCAAATAAAAAAAAGATTGTAATTTTGCACCGCGAAAACAGAAATGGTGCCTTGGATGAGTGGCTTAGTCAACGGTCTGCAAAACCGTCTACGGCGGTTCGAATCCGCCAGGCACCTCACAAGCGGAAAGGCCTGGGTAGTTTCTACTCAGGTCTTTTTTGAACCCTTTGAACCTTTTGAACTCTTGAACCTTTTGAACTTTAAACTTTGAACCTTAAACTTTAAACCTTATTTCCTCATGATGAAATCAAGATTTGCCATTATCGCAGCTATGTTGCTGCTTACAGCTATAGCGAAAGCACAAGGATGGACCTCAGTTCAGGCGGTCGGCGTGCTGCCCACCAATACATCGGCCCAGAACAGGCAGGCCCTGCAGCAGGCCATTGATGCGATGAGCGAGCGTGGCGGTGCGCTTTATGTGGAACCCGTCGAGGGCGGCTATCCCATGGAAGGCGGACTGGTTCTGCGACGCAATGTCTCCCTGCTTGGCGTTCACGGACCTACGGGCCGGGGTACGGCTACCAGCGACCGCAGCCGTCCGACCGGGTCGCTTTTTGTCATTACCGACCGCGAACGACCCTTCCTCAGCTTAGAGTCGGCCACCCAGGTGCGAGGCCTCCAGTTCTACTATCCCGAGCAGACGAATAACAATCCGCATGCCGTCATTCCCTATCCGCCCACAATTTGCCTTAGTCCTGAGACGAATGCCCAGGGCGTCACCCTCTCCTGCCTCACTTTCTACGGCGAATATATCGCAATGGATTTCCGTGCCAAGGCGCCCAGGATATGCGAGCAGATACTTTTCGAACACTGCTATGGCTATCCCCTGAGCGGGCAATTCATAGCTATCGACCGCTGCTATGACGTGCCGCGCATCCTTCATTGCCACGTCAATCCCTCCAATATGCGCGAGTTCCGCCGTACCTTTTCCCGCCAGGTCATCGATGCGGTTGTTGCGCAAAAGACCTATACCTACTGGATTGACCATACCGACAATGCCCAGCTCATAGACCTCTTTACCTTCGGCTCTTACGGCGGAATCTATCTGGGCAACGAGACCTACGGACAACTTACCAACTTCAACTTCGACTGCGTAAGCATAGGCATCCACAAGTTGGGCAGCCAGTGGAAGAACCGTAACTGGCAGATTGCCCAGGGCTCTATAATTGCCAATGCAGGCAGTCGGCTGGAGGACGTTCATCCCATCCTCATCGAGGGTGTGGGACATACTGCACTTTCCAATGTCGAGGCCTTCTCAGGCGACAATCACGCCCTCACCAACTTCGGCTACTCCTGGGACTATATGACAGTCAAAGGCGCAGCCACAGTCTCGATGACGGGCTGTAGGATGCAGGGATACAAGTCCGATGAGCCGCTCCATCTCTCTCCCGAGGCCCGGGTAAGGGCCGTGGCTTGCTTCGACCGCGACAATCAATTATTTGAACGATGATGAGAATTTAGGTCTCAACGGAACTTGGTGTTACGAAATGAATCACGTTTCATTTCCTGTGACTCGTAGTTTTTTCCCCTGCATCCAGGTCCAGTTTCCCTAAACCCCGGATACATTTTTACAAAACCCCAGATATATTTTTTGTTGCCAGCCCAGCAACTTATGTTGCTAGCCCAACAACTTGTGTTGCCAGCCTGGCAACTTATGTTGCTCGCCCAGCAACATAAAATTCCCAAGGGCTCGGGAACATTTCTGCCTAAGTGCGATAACTTTTTTCTGCAGGAGTGCAGGAAAAAGACAAAGAAGACTGGTGTTTCTGTAGCCCCAGCTTAAGGCACCTGGAAGGGATAGACGATGTAGTCCTCCAGCTCTCCTGTCGGTCGTTGCGCGATGTTGACAAGGATGTACGAACCGCGTTCGAGAGCTGAAAGTGGGTGAAACTCGAAAGTGGCGTCGCCGATTGCCTTGATGGAGAAATACTGCGGCTCGATGCGCTGGTAATGGTTGAGGCGCAGGATGGGATTTGGCAGGATGCGATACTGACGCTTCTGGCGCAGGCGGATGATGGCATAGTCCGTCAGCGTTTCGCCTGATGCCGGAGTGAGACGGAATATCGGCATCTGGTCGTCAGTCAATTGGCGTGCCATTCGTCCGCTAAGGTAGCGGATAGCCTTGTTCTTGAGCTGAATGTCCACAATCTTCCAGCCGGGTTTTATCTCGGTCTGCGTCTGTTCTGCACCCAAGGTGACAAATCGGTCTGCCACCTCAATCTCTACCGTTTGGGCTTTGGCCAAAATGGGCAGGATGAATAGTAATAAGAAGGTTTTTCTTGTCATATCTGATTGCAAAATTACTCATTTTTCGATAAATGGGCACCTTATTCTTGGAAAACTCACTTTTTTTAACTTATTTTGCATTGATTTTTAATAAAAGTGAAGAGTAAATGACGCTGGCAATAGTCATCATCGTGCTTTTGGGCTACCTGCTGATATGTACTGAGCATATTACGCGCATCAACAAAGCTACCGTGGCCATGTTCTGTGGCGTGGTGGTCTGGGTGCTGTTCATGTGCTACGGCCCTCAATATATCATGAGCCTGCACAAGGCTGACTTCCAGGAATTTATAGGCGGGGCTCTGGCTTACAGCGTTAATGACATCAACCTTTACATCTCTGAGCACCTGTTTGCCCGCCACATGTTCCAGCTGTGCTCCATCGTGATGTACCTGCTCTCGACGATGGCAATCGTAGAGCTTTTGCAGAACAATGGCTGCTTCGACTTTATCAAGGACTGGTGCTGGGTCAGGAACAGATGGCGCATCTCGCTGAGCCTGGCCTTGTTCAGTTTCATCCTAAGCGCGAACCTGGATAACCTGACATCGTCAGTCGTCATGCTGATGCTTCTGAAACAGCTTGTGATAAACCCTCACCAGCGGATGCTGCTGGGCACTATCGTGGTGATTGCCACCAATTGCGGGGGCTGTTTCACGGTTATTGGCGACGTGACATCATTGATGATCTGGACGCGCGGAGCGGTTACCCCCACGAACTATAGCAGCGCCTTGATTCTGCCTGCGGTAGTGGCAGTCGTCATTCCCTCGCTGCTGATATGCCGCAAGCTGCCCGAGCGAGTGGACCTGAAGCGCCCCGGCTTCATCTTTCGTGGAGATGACAGCGCCCTGCCTGTCTGGCAGCGTCTGATGATGCTGCTGGTCGGTATTGGCGGATTGTGGTTCGTTCCCACCTTCCACCGCCTGACGATGCTGCCCTCATTCCTTGGCGCGCTCTGTGTCTTGGGCGTATTGTGGGTGGTCAACGAGATTGTCAATCGCAAGAGCATCCTTTCCGATCAGCCGATGACAATGAGCAGCAGCAGGAGCTTGCAGTATGAGGTGCTGCAGATGATAATGTTCTTTATCGGCATCGGCCTCTCCGTTGATGCGCTGATAGAGGTCGGCGCCATGCAGCATGTGGCTGACTGGTGCGACAATCACATACATAACATATATTTAATGTCCCTCTTCCTTGGCCTTGTCAGCTCGGTTATGGATAATATTGCACTCGTGCTGAGCGGCATCTCCATTTATCCTGTATTGCCGGACAGTGCCGCCCTGAGTGATTATCTGACAAGCTTTACTCAGAACGGGCAATATTGGCATCTGATAGCCCTTAGCGGCTGTGTGGGCGGCTGCCTGCTTCCTATCGGAAATACAGCAGGCTATGCGCTAATGAAGAGTGAGGATGTAACGATATGGTGGTACTTCCGCCACGTCACGCTGAAGGTCCTGATTGGATGGCTCGCCTCGCTCGGCGTCTATTTCCTGATTGACTATTTTCTGAGATAGCTGACCTCCTTATATATATAATATGGTATATTCCCTGAGCAAATTAGGTATAGTTGACTTGAATGCAATGCAGCAGGACATGTTGGAGCATGTCCGCAAGGAAGCGAGTATTGTATTGCTAAGCGCAACGGGTAGCGGAAAGACACTTGCCTACCTGCTGCCCTTGCTTGAATTGCTTAATGCTGAGACTCAGGAGGTAAAGGCCCTGGTGCTGGTTCCATCGCGCGAATTGGCTCAGCAGACACAATCGGTCTTGAAGCAGCTATCGTCCGAGGTTCGCTGTGTAGCATGCTATGGAGGCCGTCCGGCTATGGACGAGCATCGCATCATACGGGAGCTGCACCCTCATGTTATAATCGGCACGCCTGGACGTATCCTGGATCATATAGACAAGCGTAATTTCCTGACGGAATATGTAGAGACCTTGGTGATAGATGAGTTCGACAAGTGCCTGGAACTGGGCTTCAGACAACAGATGAGCGCAATTCTGAGTGAACTGAAAAACGTCCGCAAGCGTATTCTGCTTTCTGCTACTGACAGTCCGGGCATTCCTGCCTTTACAGGAGTGGAGTCTTATCGTCGATTGGATTATTTGGACAAAAGCGAGCAAGTTCCGGAGCGCATAGCGGTAAGCATTGTTCATTCACCCGAAAAGGACAAGCTGCAGACGCTCTTGAACCTTGTATGCGTCCTGGGTCAGCAGAGCAGCCTCGTTTTCGTCAACTACAGGGAAAGTGT
>JAILKU010000056.1 GCA_024693505.1 Bacteroidaceae bacterium
TGCAGTTTTTGTCTCATTCGCGGTGCAAAGATACAACAGTTTTTTTGCGCGATGTCCGATATCGCACGATACGGCACGATAACGCACGATAACGCACGATAACACTGCAAAATTTGCATTTTTGCATTTTTGCATTTTTGCATTTAGTGATTTTCAAAAAGCGATGCCCCTCGGCTTAGGCCACTGGAGCTCTGAACTCGAATATTCCGCATATAAAAGATATGTCCTAACCTGAACACTCTCAGAAGTGCAAACTAAATCAAGGAGGGTGTGTCAAAATGGGCACACCCTCCTTTCTTCTCCCTTCTTAGACTTTTTAACGTCAGGGGGTGGAGAGCCCCGTCCAATAATCGTCAGATTTCTATCGTGAATGCTATTTAGGCTATTCCTCCACGAGGTTGGGGACGATCAGGCGGTAGCCCTTGCCGTGGACGTTGTTTATCTCGATGGCCGGGTCATCCTTCAGATGCTTGCGCAGCTTCGTGATGTAGACGTCCATGCTGCGCGCGTTGAAGTAGTTGTCGTCGATCCAGATCGTCTTCAGTGCCAGCTCGCGCTCGAGTACCTCGTTGGCGTGCGAGCAGAGCATCGTCAGGAGCTCGCATTCCTTGGTGGTCAGCTTGGTCTGCTTCTCGCCGATGGAGAGAACCTGTCGCTGGGTGTCGAAGGTGAACTGTCCCAGCTGGTAACGCGTGGCAGCCCGCTGGTTCTTGCCCTTCACGCGACGCAGGATGGCCTCCATGCGATAGACCAGTTCATCCATCGAGAAGGGCTTCGTCAGGTAATCGTCTCCGCCGAGCTTGAAGCCCTCCAGGATGTCGTCCTTCAGATTCTTGGCCGTCAGGAATATAATGGGCACCTCGGCATTGACCATACGGATCTCCCTGGCCAGTGCGAACCCATCCATACGGGGCATCATCACATCCAGCAGACACATATCGAACTTCCCCTTCATAAAGGCCTTGTATCCCGACTCGCCGTCCAGAAACAGCTCTGCATCGTAGCCCTTGGCCTGCAGATATTCGCGAACCAACATGCCCAGACTCTCCTCGTCCTCGCATAGTAAAATGTGCAACTTGTTTTCCATAACTCTTTCTTTTATTTATTGTTTATACATTATATTATTTATACATTATATATATATATATATATATCACTCAGTCCCTTTCCCGTCACTCAGTCCTTTGCCGTCGGAATCGAGATGACGAACTTGGTGCCCTGGCCCAGTTCGCTGTTCACGCGGATGGTGCCGTGATGCAGCTCCACCATCTTCTTGACGTAGGCCAAACCGAGCCCGAAGCCCTTCACGTTGTGTCTGTTTCCCGTATGCACACGATAGAACTTGTCGAAGATGCGCTTCAGGTCGTCCTTCTGAATGCCGATGCCGTTATCCTGCACGCTGATGCAGAGATTGTCATTCTGATTCCAAGTGGAAACCTTCAGATGGAGGTCAACGCCTTCTCGCTTATACTTGACGGCGTTGTCCATCAGGTTGAAGATGACGTTCGTGAAATGCATTTCATCGGCATTGACGAAGGGGTCGATAGCCTCCAGGCTCGTGTCAATCGTTCCCCCGCTCTGCGTCACCTTCAGGGAGAATGTCTGCACCACGGTGTCTATCAGCTCGTTGGCATCAATCTCACTCAGCTTCAGGGCAATATTATTGTGGTCGAAGAGACTCATCTGCAAGACCTTCTCCACCTGGAAACGCAGACGACGCGTCTCGTTATTGATTACGCCGCCCAGACGCTCGTAGGTTTCAGCCGATTTATCGATAGACTTGTCAGCCAGCATCTGCGCCGCAATGGAGATGGTTGAGATCGGCGTCTTAAACTCGTGCGTCATGTTATGCACGAAGTCGTTCTTCATCTCAGTAACCTTCTTCTGCCGGACGACAAGGAAAACCGTAATCACAAAGGTAATGAAGAGGATGAAGGTAAAGACCATCGCGGGTGCCACATATCCGGCCACGCCCTGAATGTAGCGCTTCTGGTTGGGGAAATGCAACTGCACATACCCCATCTGGCCGGTAGGATCGCTGCGGAAAAGGATCTGCGTATAAGGATTCTCGCCATTCCGCATTGGGCTGTAGTCCTGGCAGCGATACACCTCGCGGCCGTCTGATGTATAAACCGCAAAGTGGAAGGGCAGGGTGATGCCGTTGTTCTGAAGGGCAACGCGCAGGTTGTACTCCAGGAAAAGAGGATCCAGGCGGTCGCGGAAATTCAGGTCGCTGGCTGTGTACATAACCGCATAGATAACCTCGTCGAGTATGTCACGCTCATAGACGTAGGCATCGCGCACATGTTCCTGAAGCCCGGCCATAGCCTGGGCCAGCTGACTGGGCCGCGTCATCGTCAGGGAACTGGGGAAACGGGACGGGTGCTTACCAACCTTCTGAAAAGGCGAGCCATACTTCAGCATAGTAGAATCCAGCTGAAAGAGGAATTCATTCGAGTTCACCGAGTCCCGTTTCTGCCCGCCAATCTTATCCAACTCATGCTGCTTCAACACAGACTGCAGATATCGGGTGGTCTCATTCTTTTCAAGTTCCCTCGAAGCCTGATCCAAACTGCGAATCACATTCTCGTCGAACTGCTCGCGGCGCATCTTCACCATCTCTGCCGCATATCGGCTCTGCAGATAAAGTAACGCCAGAAACGAGAAGCCTATGACAATACATATAATCCAAATCCAACTACGTTTCATAAGCGCAAAAGTAGTCAATTGTTAAATAACAAAAGAAAAATCGGCGCATAATTCTGCGCCGATTTTAACTTTATTAATATTAATACATGTGCCTAGTTGTCAATTTCACAACCAAAGCCCGCATTATTCAGTCTGTGTTGCCTGGTATTCAGCAACCAGTTTGGTCTGCACATCGGCAGGTACTAACTCGTAGGAAGAGAAGGTCATCACGAAGCTGGCACGTCCGCCTGTGAGGCTACTCAGAGCCGTGCTGTAGCTAAGCATCTCCTTCTGAGGCACCTTGGCAGACAACTTCTCGTATCCGCTCTCGCTGCTCATACCCATAATCATGGCGCGACGGCCCTGAAGGTCACCCATCACATCGCCCATCTTATCGCTGGGTACTAGTACCTCTACATCATAGATAGGCTCCAAAATCTTCGGACCTGCCTCCTTGAAGGCCTGGGCGAAGGCTTGACGACCAGCCAACATGAAAGAGAGTTCATTACTGTCCACTGGGTGCATCTTACCATCATATACTATAACGCGTACGTCGCGCGCGTAGCATCCAGTCAATGGACCTTGTTCCATACGTTGCATGATACCCTTTAGAATTGCGGGCATAAAGCGCGCATCAATGGCACCACCTACCACACTATTGATGAAGACAAGTTTGCCGCCCCACTCGAGGTCTATGGTCTCGGTACTCTTGGCATTGATACGATACTCCTGTCCGCCAAAACGATAAACCTCAGGATCTGGCATACCTTCGTAATAGGGCTCTACTATTAGGTGAACCTCACCAAACTGACCGGCACCACCAGACTGCTTCTTGTGACGATAGTCGGCACGAGCTGCCTTCGTAATGGTCTCGCGATACGGTATTTTAGGCTCGTCGAAGACAATCTGCAGTTTCTCGTTGTTCTCCATTCTCCATTTTAGCGTACGCAGATGGAATTCGCCTTGTCCGTGTACCAAAATCTGGCGCAGTTCCTTGCTCTGCTCAATCTGCCATGTAGGATCCTCTTCACGCATCTTCTGCAGAGCATTCATCATCTTTTCGGTTTCAGATTCGTTGACGGCACGGATTGCGCGACTATACTTAGAATTCGGATACTTGATGAAGTTGAAACGGTTATCACAATCCTTACCATTCAGGGTGTTGCCCGTCTTCACATCCTTGAGTTTCACTGAGCAGCCAATATCACCAGCCACAAGTTCTTCCACCTTGAAACGGTTGGCACCGGCACAAACAAACAACTGAGCAATTCTCTCCTTGCTACCGCGATCTGCATTCGTCAAGTCATCTCCTTCATGCACCTTACCGCTCATTACTTTAAAGTATTGCACTTCACCGATATGAGGCTCGACAGCAGTTTTAAAGAAGAACAGGCTAGTAGGCCCGTTAGGATCCAGCTTAACCTCCTCACCAGCAGTATTAACCACACTGGGCATGTCGGTAGTGAATGGTACCACATTTCCGAGGAATTCCATCAGGCGACGCACACCCATATCCTTGCCTGCACAAACACAAAAAACAGGGAACATACCGCGAGAAGCCAAGCCCTTACGGATACCCTCACGCATTTCGTCTTCAGTCAGATCTTCACTTTCAAAGAACTTCTCCATGAGGGACTCGTCATGCTCTGCTGCTGCCTCTATCAAAGCCTTGTGCATTTCAGTTGCCTTGTCCAGTTCACCAGCAGGGATGTCTTCAATAGTAGGAGCACCACCATCGGGTCCCCAACTATATTTCTTCATCAACAAAACATCAATAATAGCGTTAAAGTCTGGACCTGTCTTCACTGGATACTGCACGGGCACGACTTTTGAACCATAAGTATTGGTAAGCTGCTCTAACAACGAATCATAATCACAATTTTCATCATCTAGCTGATTCACAAGGAAAATAACTGGCTTGTTCAGCTTTTCAGTGTAGCGGAAATGATTCTGCGTACCTACTTCGATACCAGCACTGCCCTTAAGCAGGATTACGGTGGTGTCGGTAATGTTTAATGCTGTAATAGCAGCACCTGCGAAATCATCACTACCTGGGCAGTCTATGATATTCAGTTTCTTGCCATTCCATTCAACATGGAAAACTGTAGAGAATACAGAATAGCCATACTCCTGCTCCACAGGAAAATAGTCACTGACCGTGTTGCGCTGTGAAATGCGTCCACGACGCTTGATGATACCAGCTTCATACAATAAGGCCTCGGTCAGAGTAGTCTTTCCCGCGCCATCATTACCCAGCAAGGCAATGTTCTTAAACTCGTTCGGTTGATAAGTTTTCATCTCTTTAAGTAGTATTTTTTGTTAGAAATTTGCAAATTCGGGCATAAATTTACTGCATTTTTGCGAAATGACAACAAAAAAGGAATATGTTTTATAACACAAAATAAAAAAAAGATGAAATTCGGCACATTCTTAGCGCATTAAGTCACTTATAATATCGTTTGAAACGAATATACCTGCATCTGAAATACGCAATTTTCCATCTTCATATACCATTCGGCCTGCTTTCAAATGTGATTGCGCTTGTTCAACACAATATTGAGCATCTTCAGACGATAATTTGCATAGTTCTATGCCATTTCTGGTACGCAATCCTGTCATGACAAACTCATCATATAATTCCTTATCAGAAAGAGTCTCTCCACTATGTGGCACATCGCCTTTTGATGAAATATATGCTATTAAATCGCAATCATTCCACCGACGAGTCCGATAACCATCATATGAGTGTGCCCCTGGTCCAAAACCATAATATGGTATTTGTTGCCAGTAGCTGCTGTTATGGCGCGAATGAAATCCAGGACGGCAGAAATTAGATATCTCATAGTGTTCAAAACCTGCTTGACGTGAAGATTCCAACAACGTAAGATACATCTGCAGTGATAGTTCTTCATCTGCCTCCATTACATCCCCTTGCTCCAACATATGAGCCAATTTTGTTCCACTCTCAAAGCTAAGTGAGTAAGCACTAAGATGAGTAATAGGCTCGGACAGCGCCACGTCCAAGTCATGCTGCCATAGGGCCATAGTTTGTTTGGGTAGGCCATAAATCAGGTCTATACTTATATTTGTGTAGCCGAACTTCAAGCAATTAGAAATGGCATTGCATGCTTGCGCTCCATTGTGCCTACGCTGAAGAAAGCGCAATAAGCCATCATCAAACGTCTGAACTCCCATACTGATTCTGTTGACAGGAGTCTGGCGAAGTCCGTCAAGCCACGGAAGAGTCACATCGTCAGGGTTTACCTCAATTGTTACTTCTGCGTTTTTTGAAAAACAGGCATGCTGACTTATCACACGAAAAATGCTTTGCAACAAGTCTAGGGGCAGTTGACTAGGCGTGCCACCACCCAAATATAAGGTTTCTATACAGGACTGGTTTAACTCTGCACTACGGGCAGCCATTTCGCGCTCCAACGCAGATACATACATCGCCATCCATTCATGGCCAAAGGTTGTGGAATAAAAATCGCAATATATACATCGCGACTTGCAGAAAGGCACATGAATATATATACCGGCCACTAATCTCGCATCTCTTGGTACAGAACTTCGTAGAAACAAGGATATACTCCAGCTGTCGAGTTGGGATGTCCTTCTGAATGAGGCACGATAAGCCTGACTTTTGCAATGCCCTCATCGCTGGCAACCTGACGTGCTATATTAACATAAGCTAATGGTACCAGCAATCCATTTGGTACAGTATTTGCATTCCCAGTACCATTTCCAATATAGGTCATATACATCGCTCCACCTTCGTTTACCATAGTATTGAAAGTAGCAGTTATCGTGCCAGAATTATTTGTGACGTCCAAGATATCAGGATTCGTATGCCAATAATTCACATCGCTTCGAAGTTGCAGGCTGTCACCTAAAATATTGTATTCGATAAAACGGCATATAAGACGTTTGCTTTCGCCCCTTTTCAACTTTTCTCCTACGCCTTTACGCACTATTTGCATATAAATGCCCGAACCATCAAACAAGACGTATTCATTCTCATTAATATTTGTCAGCGAGTCCTGAGCATAAAACTGCTCCTCGCTAATAACATTGATAACACCCACATAGCATACGGTATCGCCATCGACATCTACAATAGCGACATCACGCTTCATGAAAGCTTGTATGGCCTTGCGTTCCTTCTCCTTTTTGTCGGCATATGTCTCATCGTCGTGGCATGATATCAGCCACCCACATAGCATCATTCCAAAAAGAGCATACAAATAATTTTTCATCTATTATATTATTTAGGTTTTCTATTACACCAATTACTTTCACTTGAGCAAAGAAGAATACTTATGCACAGCTTCATCTACACGTTTAAGAGCTTCCTCCATCGAGCCTTGAAATCGGCCGCCACTTGCATTTTTATGGCCGCCTCCATTAAAGAACTCCATAGCCATCTCATTGCATGGAAAATCATCCACACTCCGCAGGCTAACCTTTACGACACCCGGCATTTCTGTATCTTCAGTCAGGAAAATGCTCAGCCTCATACCCTGAATTTGTAGTGGCATGTTCACCAAGCCTTCCGTATCTCCATTTTTTGTCGAAAAGAGTTTGCGTTCCTCATTGGTCAACGTCATTACACTTGCATGGAGACCATTTAATATTTTCAGTTTAACATATAGCATATAACCATGCAACCGCAGACGAGCCGGTGAAGCCGTCCAGTACACGTTCCTGTAGATGCGATCTTTATCTATGCCTCTAGACAACAAATAGCTTATGCATTCATATATGACCGGACGTCCTGACGCATAGGTAAACGCTCCTGTGTCGCACATCATAGCAGTATAAAGACAAGTGCTTTCCTCAATGCTTAGATTATGAATCTCGCCCATTTGCCAAAACAAGTGACACAGTACTTCACCGGTAGAACACATTTCGGGCCGAGATATAACAAATCGACAGAAGTCGCCTGGATTCATATGGTGGTCTATCATAATCTTTGAAGCCTGACTTTCAAGCACAACAGTTTCCAGGCCCATCAGCCGCCTGGAATCATTCAAGTCGACAATAAAGATAAGATCTGCTGCTTTCACGATAGAAGAGGCCTCTTCTTCTTGTCGGGCAAAGACTTTTATATCCTGAGCACCAGGCATCCAACGCAAGAAATCAGGAAACTGGCTGGGTACCACTACATTACATGCCTTACCGCATCGCGACAAAAAATGCATAAGCGCCAACGACGCACCAATAGCATCACCGTCAGGGTTAACATGTGCACAAATGACGATTTTATTTGAAGCGTCAATTAGCGACATGAGCGTGTTTAGCTCCTTATCTTCTATCAGTTTTACCATAATCAGCATGCAAAATAAACACTTTTATCACAATTTGGCAAATGCGAGGCACGAAAAATAAGGTTATTGGATGGTTATTTCGAGGAAAAGCCTTATTTTTGCACTCAAAAATGAATTAATATATGAAATCAGACCTAAGAATTGTATATATGGGGACGCCGGATTTCGCTGTGCCGGCATTGAGTCGTTTGCTCTCAGAGAACTATAACGTTGTGGGTGTGGTGACAACACCCGATCGTGCTATTGGACGCCATCATGAAGCGCTACAAGCATGCCCTGTCAAGAAGTTTGCCGAAGCACAAGGTATACCAGTCCTACAGCCAGAGAGACTCAAAGACGAGTCCTTCTTAACTGATTTGCGTGCCCTGAAGGCTGACTTACAAGTAGTGGTTGCATTTCGTATGCTGCCGGAAGTCGTGTGGGATATGCCACGACTTGGCACCTTCAACCTCCACGCAGCATTACTACCACAGTATCGTGGGGCAGCACCCATTAATTGGGCTATTATAAATGGCGAAAGCGAGACAGGACTTACCACATTCTTCTTGGACCACCAAATAGATACAGGGCGCATCATTCTCCAAAAACGTGTCCACATAGAAGAAACTGATACAGCAGGAGACGTTCACGATAAGTTAATGATGATGGGTGCCGACCTTGTACAGCACACCGTCGATCTTATTGCTCAAGGAAAAGCCACGTCAACGCCACAGGAACAATTTCTTACAGAAGTCCCCTTGCATCCTGCGCCCAAGATTTTTCACGAGACATGTCAAATCCATTGGAACAACCTTACGACCCGAAAAGCATATGATTTCATTCGCGGACTATCACCCTATCCAGCAGCATGGACGAGACTGCTCATGCCAACTGGCACAGAGTTCACAGTGAAAATTTTTCGCACATCCTACCACATCCAACCACAGACGCTACCTGTCGGTACACTCATCACCGACAACAAGTCCGACCTTCGTGTTATTCTTGCCGACGGATACCTGAGCATTCTTGAACTTCAACTTGCGGGGAAGAAACGGATGTCCATTGCAGATTTTCTACGTGGAACGCATATCGAAGGTGCTCATTTTACGGATTGAGCATCACTTTTATGCTTAAAAGCGCAAAAAAACGTCCAAAAATTTGGTGGGTAACGCAAAAATCACGTTCTTTGCAACCGATAATTCAATTTTTACAAACATTTAAAACTGAAATTGCCTATTGAGAAAACATTACACCGAATCAACAATTGAAGCGTAATGAATAATCTTAATACAATGACCGACTACGAATTGGTCACGTTGTACGAACAAGGCAATGACAGTGCTTTCGATTTTTTACTCAAACGACATCAGGATTATGTATATTCCTACATAACCTTTCTGGTACGTGCTGAAGACCGTGCTGAAGACATATTCCAAGAGACCTTTACGCGGGCAATCATCGCCATTCGCAGTCACAAATACCAGACCACAGGTAAATTCAGCGCCTGGCTTATCCGCATAGCCCACAACCTTATCGTTGACCAGCTACGCAACGATGAAGAGATCCGTACCACATCCAAGGAGGATTTCCCTCGCGATATTACCGACAGTCTGCGCTATAGTGAAGGTTCTCTTGAGACAAAACTCATTGAGCAGCAAAACATTAAAACACTTCGCCGCTTACTCTCCTATCTGCCTGAGACCCAGCGCGAAGTAATCATAATGCATTTCTACGAGAACCTCACGTTCCGCGAGATAGCTGAAAAGACTAACGTATCCATTAACACATCCTTAGGGCGTATGCGCTATGCGCTCATCAACTTGCGAAAACTTATCCAAAAGCATCAAATTTCATTAGTGGGATAATTTTTTTCCTTTCAGCACAATAAAAAGGTACATAAGTACGTTTTCATAATAGAACATCACCTGAAAATGTACTTATCAGTGCCTATGGAACAAACTTTACCCCTCCCCTATCTACAACCCAGTACCGCCGTGCTGGCTCGTGTGCGTCAATTTGCCCGTAATTTCCGCCCGCAAAGTGTCCACCTTTTTTGCACTGACACCGCATTATGATAGCTCCTTCACTCCTCTCTGCCGATTTTGCCCGACTCGAGGCAGAAATTGGATGGTTCAACCAAAGCGAGGCCGATTGGCTTCATCTGGATGTCATGGACGGCGTTTTCGTGCCAAACATTTCTTTCGGTTTTCCTGTCATGAAAGCTGTAGCGCGATTGTGTCAAAAGCCTCTCGATGTTCACTTGATGATTGTGCAACCCGAGAAATTCATCCCCGAGGTGAAATCCCTGGGTGCACATATAATGAATGTTCATTACGAAGCATGCACCCACCTGCATCGCGTTGTACACCAGATACGCGAAGCTGGCATGTCCCCTGGCGTTACGCTGAATCCAGCTACGCCCGTCAGCGTACTCGAAGATATCATCTGCGACGTGGATTTAGTGCTACTCATGAGTGTAAACCCTGGTTTTGGAGGTCAAAAATTCATTCCTCATACAGTTGAGAAAGTTCGTCAGTTACGGGCACTCATCCAGAAACATGGGAGCAATGCACTCATTGAGATAGACGGCGGAGTGAATTTGGAGACGGGTTTACAGTTGCGTCAGGCCGGAGCCGACGTCTTGGTTGCCGGCAGTTTCATTTTCCACGCGGCCGACCCCATCGAGGCTTGTCACCTCCTACGTTCCTTATGATGGTACGCCTGCCTCTCGTTTGGGCATCCATTCTCTTCATAGTTGGAATTCTGGTCGGACATTTCTGTCCTTCTATAGTGTGGTTGCCGTTGGCGGTTCTTACGTTATCTGCAATTATTCTTTGTCGTAACAGGCGCTATGCACCAGATGTATTAACCATAGTTTTCTGGTGCCTGTTAGGTGCAGCGCGTATCTGTACAGACACGGTGCCTCATCGTAATGAAGCAAACAATGCTGCTTGGCTAACCAATACCCGGGAACACTTTCGACAACATACTGAGCATCTGGTCGCCCGATTGCAAGATGCCGGATTGGAGGGTGAACCGCTTGCTCTCAGCGCGGCCTTGCTTTTGGGACAGAGACAACTGTTAGAGCGCAATACGCGCCAAGCATACTCACAAGCGGGAGTCAGTCACTTATTGGCATTAAGCGGCATGCATCTAGGCATCCTCTACGGTCTGCTTTACCTGCTTCTATTGCGATGGAGCCGCTATGGACCTTGGCGATGGCATCTCCTGCCGCCTGCGCTCCTGCTCATTTGGGGATACGCTTTGCTGACGGGTTTACCACTTTCCCTTGTCCGCGCCTCGGTGATGCTCAGCGTCTTTACCGTCGGGACGTTGGCAGAACGTCACCAGCCCCCCATCCATCTGTTGGCTCTCAGCGCACTTGCCATCCTGATGTGCAGTCCACATGCCTTGTTCGATATCGGATTCCAATTATCGTTCGTATCCGTTTTCTTCATCATCCTGGTTTTTATGCCCTGGCGAGAGAGCCTGCTGAGCATGCCAGGTCATTGGCTATGGGAGGCACTTGGCGTTTCGCTGGCGGCATGGATGGGTGCAGCCCCGTTATCCGCATACTACTTCCACACGTTGCCGCTCACAGGTTTTCTGCTGAGTCCTGTACTTATTCCCCTGACGACGGCAATCATCTACCTGGGACTGTTCACGTTGTTCTTGCCTGCAGTCACGCCGCTGGCCTGGCTAATGACACGTATCATCGCAGTGCAGACGTGGATTATACGTCAGTGGGGGGCTTTTGATTGCTTTGTCGTGCGCGATCTCCACCCGTCGCCTTTGACCGTCGTCCTGATCTATGCCCTGCTTGTCATCGCCAGCCTAAGGGTTAAAGCTACTTTAGCCTTATCCTCAGGATATTGACGGAGTAGGCCGGCACGTTGAAGGTCACCCGGTTGCCCGATGTCGCTTTCGCCTCGCCCATTGTCGGGCAGATACGTGTCGGATCATCCAGTGTATTCTCATCTTCTCCACTGGCCGAGGAGAGGCGGATCAGCGAGACGGCATCCTTTTCGGCTGTATTGACTGAGCAGTTCTTCAGGTTGAGAATGCCGCCGGCATATCCTTCGCCCACATTGACGACCTTCACGAACATCATCTTTGCAGCCTCGTCTATGGTTGTTGAAGCATATACGCCTTCCATTCCGTTGTTCTTCTGGACCTTGCACTCGAAGTCCTGTTGCCCGTCGATGAAGCACTTCACGTTCTCGCCGTCCACGTCAATCTGGATGTCGTACCACCTGTCGGCCTCAACGGCAAAGGGCTTGTCGGCAGCCAGCGAGAACTTTCCGCCGCCCAGAGCCTGTTCCACATTGTTGCGCTTGTTGCCCCATCCGCCGATGTTATACCACAGATAGTCTTGCCCGTCCTTATATCCGAACACGATGAGGAAGCCTTCTGCTCCGGCATTCTTTCTGGCCTGTACCTTGAAGGTATAATTCTTTGCACTGATCTTTTGGGGGCAGAGGCTCATGGCCGGTTGTTCGTTCCCGCCCTGCGAGATCTCGTCACCGGAAGCCGTCCATTGTCCGTTCTGCTTGTCCCATGCAGAATAGTCGTCAATGCTGACGGGCGAACCGTCCACCAGCAGCTCTGCATTGCGGAAGGTCGCGTTTGTGTTCCAGGTAGCGACGCCCACCTGTACCGGAGAGGCTTCCTTTTCTGCCAGCTCCTCAGGCATGGACAGGCTATAGGTCCATTCGGTCTTGAGCACCTGAGTGCCGACGTTATTGGGGAAGAGTTGCTGAACGTAGTATGACGGAGTGCCCATCACCTGCGATGAATTGAAGCGGATCATGTCGGGCCTCCAGCGCGCATCGTTCTCGTTGACGAAGATCGGGGCATAGGAGTTCATGACGACGACGTCGGAATTATTCTCCATGCCCATCATGAAGACGGCCTCGCCCAGGGCGGCATTCAGGTTGCCGATGACGCCGAAACGGTTGGTCACCGCATATTCGCCCACATAGACCTTGTTCTTCGAGCGGTCATAGCTGTCGTACTTGCCGAATCTGTCGGCGAACCATTTCGGATCGCGGTAGTAGTGCTCGTCGACGATCTCGACCGGATTGTCGTTCTTCCACGACGGGTCGTCCGTGCCCCACGACTCCACGTTGCCGATGCAGTGCACATTGGGGTACTTGGCCTTGATGGCATCATAGAACTGCCTGTAGCGTTCCGGGTAATGGTCGCTCTGGTCGCTGTTATTGTCCATGTGGTAGTTGTAGTTCTCATTGCCGATCTCTATGTATTCGAGTCCGAAAGGCTCCGGATGCCCGTTCTCGGCACGCAGCTTTCCGTATGTCGTACTGGCGTCGCCATTCGCATACTCCAGGGCATCCAGGCACTCCTGTATCCAGCCGTCAATCTGGTCGTACGGTGTGCAGCCGCCGTGCCAGATGCCGACGTTCACCACGAACAGGGGCTTTGCGCCGATATCCTCCGCCAGCTGCAGGTACTCGTGGAAGCCGATGCCGTCGCTTGTGCGATAGCCCCAGTTTACGTTTGCGTGACCCTCGCGCTGCTCGATGGGACCGATGGTGCGCTTCCACCGGAAGGCGTTGTCAGGGCTGAGGCTGCCCTCTACGAAGCATCCGCCGGGGAAGCGCATGAAACGCGGATGCATATCGGCAAGCATCTGGGCCAGGTCGGGACGCATGCCGTTCTCGCGGTCCTTGAAGGTCGGGGGGAAGAGGCTGACGACGTCCAGCTGGAACTCGCCCGCCTTGTCGGCCGTCAGCGCGAACTCGGCCTTGGGGTCGGTGCCCGTGGCCGATATCACGGCCGTGTATTTCTGCCACGTCCTTCCCAGCTCGACGTCTATCTGCGAATGGCCCAGGTCCTTCCCGCCGGCCGTCAGCAGGGAGGCCGACAATGCGCCTTTGAACCCGCGGTCGCTCTTCGCCCAGAAGGACAGCCTGTACGCCGTGCCCTCTACGACGTTCATGCCCCAAAAGCCTTCGTTGCGCACACCGTCGCCAGCCTTGGCCGTCGTCACGCCGAGGGCATTGTGCTGGACGTCGTTGAGCAGGTTCTGGCGGACGAGCCTCAGCGCAGCACCGCCCACGGCGAACCAGTTGCCCGGCCGGGTCTTTTCCTGTGCGGACCCGCCCTTGTCGGCACGCTTCTCCGCGCCGGGTATCGCATTGTCGTCCTCGAACGAGCGGTTGCGGATGAGTTCGGCATACAGGCCTCCGTCGGCTGCATGATTGATGTCTTCATAGAAGATGCCGTAGAGCATCGGGCTTACCTCGGGCCCCTTCTGCGTGGCATCCACATTGATAACTACTTGATGTTCGTCTGCCGGGTTGCATGCTGCCAGCAGTAATGCCGCAGCGAAAAAGGTTTTCTTCAGGTGTTTCATTTTATCTTCGTGTCTTTAATGTTTTCCGGATGAGTCCTACTCTGGGCCTATAGCCGGCGCAAAGATATGACTTTTTCCCGAGCCGGCCAAATATATTCCTGCCAAATTGCGGAATTTTTTTCCTCATTTACGCGCTCATTAGACAAAAAAAGATTACCTTTGTACGCGAAAACAAAAAAACAAGTTGTTCACAGGAAGAAGAAGTACAGAAAACAGCAGAAATTGTTAATCCGATGAAGAAAAGAATCCAATTCAGCCTCGTCTACCGCGATATGTGGCAGAGTTCAGGCAAATTCCAGCCACGCAAGGACCAGCTGGAACGTATTGCCCCCGTCATTATTGATATGGGAGTGTTTGACCGTGTGGAAACCAACGGCGGTGCCTTCGAGCAGGTGAACCTGCTGGCTGGAGAGAACCCCAACGCCGCAGTGCGGGCCTTCTGCAAGCCCTTCAACGAAGTAGGCATCAAGACACACATGCTGGACCGCGGACTGAACGCCCTGCGCATGTATCCCGTGCCCGACGACGTGCGCGAGCTGCAGTACAAGGTCAAGCACGCACAGGGCGTCGACATACCCCGCATCTTCTGCGGACTGAACGACGTGCGCAACATCATCCCCAGCATCCGCTGGGCTAAGGCAGCGGGCATGACGCCGCAGGCCACACTCTGCATCACCACGTCGCCCGTGCATACCGTGGAGTACTACGCCGAGATAGCCGACCAGGTGATAGCCGCCGGAGCAGAGGAGATATGCCTCAAGGACATGGCCGGAATCGGGCAGCCCGCACTGCTGGGCAAGCTCACAAAGGCCATCAAGACGAAGCACCCCGACATCATCATCCAGTACCACGGACACTCAGGCCCAGGACTCTCCATGGCCAGCATACTCGAGGTCTGCAACAACGGAGCCGACGTCATCGACACGGCCATCGAGCCCCTCTCATGGGGCAAGGTGCATCCCGACATCATCAGCGTGCAGTCCATGCTGAAGAACGAGGGATTCGAGGTGAAGGAACTGAATATGAAAGCGTACATGCAGGCACGCTCGCTCACCCAGGAGTTCATCGACGACTGGCTGGGATACTTCATCAACCCCGGCAACAAGCAGATGTCCTCACTCCTGCTCGGCTGCGGACTGCCCGGCGGCATGATGGGCTCCATGATGGCCGACCTGGCCGGCATACACGGCGTCATCAACAACACGCTGAAGGCAAAGGGCGAGCCCGAGCTGACCACCGACGAGATACTGGTGCGCCTCTTCGACGAGGTGGCATACGTCTGGCCCCGCGTAGGATATCCACCACTGGTGACGCCCTTCTCGCAGTACGTCAAGAACATCGCACTCATGAACCTGCTCACCATCGCACAGGGCAAGGGACGCTTCGTCATGATGGACGATGCCATGTGGGGCATGATACTCGGCAAGAGCGGAAAGATACCCGGCACCATCGACCCCGAGCTGGTGGAGCTGGCCAGGAAGCAGGGACGCGAGTTCACCGACGCCGACCCCCACACCCTGCTCAAGAACGCCCTGCCCGACTTCATCAAGGAGATGGAGCAGAACGGATGGGAGCGCGGACAGGACGACGAGGAGCTCTACGAACTGGCCATGCACCCCGAGCAGTACCGCAACTACAAGAGCGGACAGGCCAAGAAGAACTTCCTGGCCGACCTGGAGAAAGCCAAGCTGGCCAAGCTGCAGAGCGCAGGCGGTCCCAAGCTGTCCGCCGAAGAGCTATCGGCCTTCAAGCACGCCAAGGCAGACGCCATCGTGGCACCCGAGAACGGACAGCTCTTCTTCGAGATAACGGGCGACATGGGCGTCACACGCTGCATAGAGCCCGCCATCGGCCAGCAGTACAAGGAGGGCGAGACCTTCTGCTACATCCAGATGCCCTGGAACGAGATACGTCCCATCCCCGCAGCCCTCGGCGGCAAGCTCGTCGACGTGACAGCCCGCCAGGGCCAGAAGGTTCTGAAGGGCCAGGCCATCGCCTGGATAGAGCGCGAGGCATAGGACAGAAGACCCACCCCCCTGCCCCTCCCGTAATGGAGGGGAGAGAAACGGAAAAGCGAGGCATCGGCCTCGCTTTTCCTATTCATGGCGCAAGGGGTTCAAGAGTTCAAGGGTTCAAGAGTTCAAGAGTTCAAGGGTTCAAGAGTTCAAGGGTTCAAGAGTTCAAGGGTTCAAGGCGCCAGCCATTCCCCGCCCCTATAAGGGGAGGGGTAGGGGTGGGGTAGGCAAGCTGGCAGTCAAATTATTATTGTGATGAATAGCTGGATGTTTACCCCACCCCTTGGCCCCTCCCCTCAAAAGGGAGGGGAATGCTGGCACCGTGTTACCGCCCTCTCATGCTGGCACCGTGTTACCGCCCTCTCATGCTGGCACCGTGTTATCGCCCTCTCATTGGCGCCAGCCATCTCCCCTCCATTACGGGAGGGGCTGGGGGGGGGTCTTTTACTCCCTCCCGTCATCGGAAAATGGTGAAAATGGTCGTTTTCGCGTTCTCCCACCTCCGGAAAACGGTGAAAATGGTCGTTTTCGCGTTCTCCCGCCTCCGGAAAACGGTGAAAATGGTCGTTTTCGCGTTTTCCCGTCACCGGAAAATGGTGAAAATGGTCGTTTTCGTGCTCTCCCACCATCGGAAAACGGTGAAAATGGTCGTTTTCGCGTTCTCCCGTCATCGGAAAATGGTGAAAATGGTCGTTTTCGCCGTTTTCCACCAATCCGCGGGCGTGGCGAGGCCCGTTTTCACCTCTCCGCGCTTCCGGCGCCTCCCGCAGGCGGAGGGCGTCCGCTCTCTTTATGGTTCGACATCTTGTTCATATTCTCACGCTTTGCTTCTTCTCCCCTCCATTACGGGCAATCGCCCGATAAAAACGGAGCGATTGGCGACCGAAGGGAGGTTGGGCAGGCAGGGGGGTGGGTCTTCTATCCTCCTTCTCCGTCCCACCAGGGGGCATTCCTTTGGGGGTCGCTGCTGGCCAGCATCTGATGTTGTTGCAGCTCTACCACGCGCATCGTGGGCTTCTCGTATCTCTTCTTTTCAATTTTCTTTTTCATTGCTATGCCCTCCGTTTACTTGATTACCACTTTACGTCCGTTGTTGATGTAGATACCCTTGCTGCTGGGCTTGCCGCTGAGCCGCGCGCCGTCCAGCGTGTACCAATTGTCCATTGTCCATTGTCCATTCTCCATTCCCCCTTCCCCATTGTCCATTCTCCATTGTCCATTCTCCATTGAATATATTCCAGTGGTCTCGCCGCTGCGGCTCACGAGGCGCACGGTGATGCTCTGGGGCAGGTCTTCCTCAGCCGACGCGCCGCGCGCATAGGCCTTGACGGGAGCCGGGGCCTCCGTGCCGACGTACGACAGATAACAGCGCATGGGCTTGATGAAGGCGCCCATGGTGAAGCGGACGAACTGCCCAGCCTCAACGGTTTCCGCGCCGCCAGCCTCGGTGCCACTTTGGGCTGCAAAGCCGTAGTCATTGCTGGCACTCGTCCACGTCTTCCATTTGTACGAGCCATGGAATTTCCAGGCTGCATCGGTCGTGGCAAATTCATAGTCGCCGTCGTTAGCCGTCGTGGGCTGCAGCGTCACGACTCCGCCCGTCATGCTCACGATGTTCGGGAACGTCATCGTCGTCGCGTCATCCGGCATGAACAGATACGGCGTGTTGGCCGCCAACTCGGTTACTGCCGTATTGCCCGGCTCCTGCATCGTGCAGACCCACTTGTGCAAGCCTTCGTCGTACACCACTTCTTTGAAGCCATAGAACTTGCCGCCCTCGCTGCCGTTGCAGATATAGCTGAACGGCAGTATCACCGTCGAAGCCTGTGCTGAGTTGAACGGGCGGTTGTAGGTCACGCTCTTGATATTGCCGACCTCCTCCGTGATGTTCACGCCCACAAGGTTGACGCCTGTTCCCTGATTGTTTGTGCCGTTGATGGTCACGTCGGCCCTCTCATTCCAGTCATTGAAGCGGTATTCCACCACTGCGTCACCGTACTTCGGCGTGTAGTAGTTGCCGTCGTAGAGGAAGCCGTTCTCGTAGCCATCCACCATTCCGTGGTCGGTGGTCGCATTGCCGAGGTTGGCTGGTGCAGTGGTCGCCGTGGCTGCGGGGCGGCCCTGCTTGTTGCCGAGGGTGCTGGTGTAGTAGCAGTTCGTCATGTTGTAGGTCGGGCTGCTGTTTGGATAGACGAACGTGTTGCATTCGTCGCCCAGCGTGTTCTTGCCCGTGCCGTATGCGGC
>JAILKU010000175.1 GCA_024693505.1 Bacteroidaceae bacterium
AGGCCAGGGCCTGCATCCACCTCTACCCCACCAACGGAAAAGACTGCAGGGAAGATAATGAAGCCGGCCAGGATTGCCACCAACGAATCTATGGCACAGACGCTAAGGGCCGAGTTTACAAGTCGCGTCTCACGACTGAAATAGGAGGCATACGTAGCCAGACATCCCACACCCACACTCAAGGAGAAGAAAGCTTGACCCATCGCACTAAGCACAACGTCCGACGTCACCTTGGAAAAGTCCGGACGAAGCAGATAGGACAGGCCCTCCCGGGCGCCAGGCATAGAAAGGGAACAACAGGTAAGCAGCAAGATGATAAACAGCAGCAACGGCATCATCGTCTTGCTGAAGCGCTCAATGCCCGACTCCACTCCACGCGCCACGACATAGTGCGTCATTAGCAGGAAGACTAGCTGGAAGACCAGCGGTTTCCAGGGATGCGACACGAACTGGGAAAATACTGCTCCAAAGTCTCGGCCGGATGTAAGAGCATCGCAGAAGGACATAACCGTGTAGTGCAGCGTCCAACCAGCCACAACGGAATAAAAGGAGAGGATAAGCACTCCCGCCACAACACCCATATAACCGGCCACAATCCAAGGCTTACCGGGAGCAAGCACCCGATAGGCCCCAACCGTATTGGCACGGCTGCGACGACCTACGACAAACTCGCATATCATAACGGGCATAGCCAGCAGGAAAACGAACAGCAAATATACAAAGATGAAGGCCGCTCCGCCGTTTCGTCCCACTTCGGTAGGAAAACGCCAGATATTGCCCAGACCTACAGCACTACCCGCCGAAGCCAAGATGACGCCTATCTTACTGCCAAAACCTCCACGCTTTTCCATTCGACACACGCACCCTGAAACTTACAGTTTTGACTTCAGGGAGCGTGCAAAGTTACACTTTTTTCATCAAAAACCCCACACAAGCTGCAAATTTAATACCATTAATGCATAAAAACGCACATTCAGGCTTTGCTATTCCAATGCTTTTGTGTATCTTTGGACCCAAAAGCAAAAAAAAAGACAAAGGCTATATGATTAAAGATTACTTGCATCGCTATCCGTTCACGCTACTTGCAGCCGCAGCCATCACCGTTGCCTCGTTAGTTCCCGTCCCGGAGGTAAAGCTTGCCGAAGACGTGCCTCTGGTTGACAAGTGGGTACATATGATAATGTATGGGGCACTTACCTTAATTATCTGGGTGGAATATCTTCGCCAACACCGTACACCGAAGTGGGGCCGTCTGATTCTGCTGGGTGTGATCGCCCCGATTGCAATGAGCGGTATAATTGAACTTATGCAGGCATATCTGACGACCTGTCGTAGCGGCGAGTGGCTGGACTTCATAGCCAACACTATCGGCGTTGCCTTTGGCACTATACTTGGCCTTTGCTTTCATGCTTTTCTACGGCATAAAGACAAGGGCCGCAGATCGTAACGGTATATCCGGAAAATCGTAATGTTTTATTCTCCCCAACTGCTACGGTCCAAGTTCCGATAACCGACAGCTTCGGCGATATGCATGGGCTCTATCGTTTCGCTCCCGGCAAGATCGGCGATAGTGCGGGCAACTTTAAGAATGCGGCTATAGGCTCGGGCTGAAAGCTGAAGACGATTCATAGCTGCACGCAACATTTCCCGCCCGGCCTCGTCGGGCTCGGCAAAGCGATGCAGCTGGTTTGTCGTCATCTGCGCATTGCAATGTATATCGCGGAAATCGCGATAACGCTCCTCCTGTATTTTGCGGGCACGAATCACACGCTCGCGAATCGTTGCACTAGTTTCTCCCGGCGCGGTCCGGCTCATCTCGTCGAAGCTGAGCGGCGTTATCTCTATCTGCAAGTCTATGCGGTCGAGCAGAGGACCACTGATTTTGTTCAGATAGCGAGATATCTGGCCCGGCGTGCAGCAGCAAGGTTTTGTAGGATGATTGTAGTAACCGCAAGGGCAGGGATTCATAGAGGCCACGAACATGAAGCTACACGGATAGGTTATAGTATATTTGGCGCGGGATATGTTGATTACTCGATCCTCCAAAGGCTGACGCAGGACTTCCAGCACTTGACGCTGAAACTCGGGAAGCTCGTCCAGGAACAGGACGCCATTGTGAGCCAATGATATCTCACCAGGCTGGGGATTCGCACCGCCACCGACGAGGGCCACCTGCGAGATGGTATGGTGGGGAGAGCGGAACGGGCGCTGGGCAATGAGCGAACTGCTACTCCCCAACTTTCCCGCTACAGAATGAATCTGAGTCGTTTCGAGACTTTCCTGAAGCGAGAGAGGCGGCAAGATGCTGGGAATACGCTTTGCCAGCATACTCTTACCGCTCCCAGGAGGCCCGACCATGATCACATTATGCCCGCCTGCAGCCGCAATCTCCAAAGCACGCTTGACATGTTCCTGCCCTTTGACATCCGCGAAATCAAAAGAAAAAGCGGTCTGCTGCGCATAAAACTCTGCCCTGGTATTAATAACGGTCGGCTCAAGTAGTTGCGCCCCATTCAAATGAGCTATAACCTGGTTAATATGTTTAGCGCCATATACATTAATATTATTTACGACGGCGGCTTCGCGAATATTGTCTTGTGGCACGATAAGGCCCTCGTAGCCCAATTCACGGGCCTTAATGGCGATCGGGAGTGCGCCCTTAATGGGCATAAGAGAACCGTCTAGACTCAGTTCTCCAACCATCATATATCTATTTAGCAGGGTTTCCTTTACCTTCTCAGCTGTTGCCAAAATGCCTATAGCCAGCGGAAGGTCGAAACCAGAACCTTCTTTGCGGACGTCAGCTGGAGCCATATTAATAGTTATCTGCCTTGTAGGAAATTGGTATCCGCTATTTTCAATGGCAGCCATAATGCGTTCGTGGCTTTCCTTCACTGCGATATCAGGTAAGCCGACGAGTACAAAACGTATGCCGCGCGAAGCATTCACCTCTATGGTTACGGGGGTAACTTGTAGCCCTTGCACGCTGGCACTATAGGTCTTTATAAGCATAGTAGTTGGGCTTTGGGTTCTATGTCGCGCATCCAGTCGGAGCCACAAGCTATGATTTTCTGGTCGGGGCCGACCAAGATGAAATAAGGCAACTCCCGAATGTTCAACTGTTCTACAAGAGGACTACGCCAGCATTGAAAGTCGCAATAGCTGGGATAGTTCACAGTGTCTCTCTTTTCTACCCGCTTGAGTGCTTCGTCATCTACGTCAAGCGAGTAGCTTAACAAATTTAATTTATTCTCCTTCTTTATTCTGCGGCGAAATGTCCGCGCCCTAAACAAGCCGCTTTGCGAGCCGCTTTTCCAACTGGCCCAAAAGACGGCCAGGAGATACTCCCCTTTGATATCCGCCGTTCTTATTGTATCTTTCCTCTCCTCCTTCTTTTTCTTTCCACCAGTATCCTTTACCTCTTCATATTTCCTCAGTTTCAGGTCGAACTTTGGCATAAGTTGACCTGGCATTAAAAGTCCATAGGCCTGAACGATCCTTGACAGGCGGCTTAGGTTTACGTCGTCTGGATTCGCGCGGCACAAACTATCGTAAATCTCCGTAACATCTTTCCTGTCAAGACTGTCTTCCAGAAGAAAATATTCGCGATAAAGATATTGACTCACTGCCATAGTAGGGAATTGCAGGATATATTTCCTGGCAACTTCACGGGCCTCAGGAACCGGCATCTTAAGGCTCTCCATCCTGAAGCGGGTATATATTTCGTTATCCTCGGTTCCGGAGACTTTCACTTCACTCAGATTTTGGGCGTCTCCCTCAACCTTTATATCATCGCCGGATTTTGCAAAAACAGTTAGCCTTGAATAATTGGGATATAGAATATGCATCGTGTTTGAGCCGTCCAGGGGGAACTCATACATAAAGCGGCCTTCGCGGATATGCAATGAGTCCATACGGTCAAGCCCTCCGTCCGTGCTATAGATGAAGAACTCACCCTGCTCCAGGTGAGCAAACTTGCCTCGGATTCGAACTATTCCGGGGTGTTCGCTGCAACAGAGCAGGGTGAGCAATAGAGCTATATAGAATAGCGATTTCTTCACTTACTTCAAAAGACTTTTTATTGCGCTTTCGTAGTTGGCAAATTCCAAATCGTTTGCTGCGCGCTGAGCCAGAGTGGCATCATGCTGGATAGCGTTCTTCAGACTGCTAGCCAATGTGCTGGCATCATTTGTACGAGCAGCCAGTACAGCCTGCAGATAGCTGGTAATGGCATCGGCATTCTTGATGCCAGAGAGTGTCTTCTTGGCGCTTGCATAGTCCTTTGCAAGAATCTGAGCCAAAGCAGCGCTGTTTGTCATCGTACCAGCCAAATCGTTAGCGGCCTGAGTGTAGTTACCCTTTGCGATGTTCAAGTTGCCCATCACCTCCTTGAAGGTATTGGCGCCACTGCCCTGTGCCAGGAAAGCCTCGGCAGCACTGATGTTGCCCTCCTTCAGAGCCAGCAGAGCCAGGTTCGTATTCACTTCGCTGGCACGGTTGCTTACCTTCTTGGCCTGCTCCAGATAGTTCTTTGCAGTTGCCACATCGCCGTTCGAAATAGCCTGCTGTGCCAGATTGTTCAGAGCACGATAATCGCTGGGGTACTGCTTGGCAATAGCCTGGTACCACTGAGCCTTTTCCTGCTCTGTCCGTACCAGCTTGTTGGCACCGTAAACCATTTCTTCCACACTCAGCTTGGAGGGGTCCTTCCTGTACTGGTCGACAATCTGCTCATCGCTGCGGCCGATGATATCATAGTTAACAATGAGTCGGGCACGACGCAACTCAGGCAGGATGCCTTCCTTGATGTCTGTATAGACCTCGCTCATATTACTAATCTGCTGCTCACGCTCTTCAGGATCCTGATACATGGAGAGGACGCGCAGGATGACGTCCTTGTCCTGCAGGTTGCTCTTTGAAATGAGTTCCTGGAAGCCTTCCCAGTCCTCTGCGGTGAACTTGGTGTCCACATCGGCCTTCATCTTCAGCTTCTTAAGCTCTTTTCTCATATAATCAGCGCTGACGTTCTGACGCTTTTGAGCCAGTTTCTCGTTCAAGCTGTAGCGTCCATCGGGGCTGGCGTAGGCACTTACTTCAATACCATTCAGCATACGGCCTTCCTGATCGTCATTGATTTCCTTCAGAATCTTGCTGAGGTCCTTCACACTGGTGCTTCCCAATTCGCTGGCGCGCAGGTTTGCCTGATTGATAAGGAACTTGATATTGGCCTCCTGCTTCTGCTCAATAACTCTCTGATAGGCATCAGGAGCAGTAGCTGCAGTAATATTACAGCGGCTCAGCAGCTGGCTGGTGGCAATCACGCCGTAGCCGATCTTCACCTCGGGAATGGAAACCTTCTTCTTGCCCTTCTTTGCATCGAAGCGTGCATAGAGGTCGCTCTTTATCATGGGATCTACATAGGCGAAGTTCGTCTTCATCGTATAGGTTCCGCCTACCTTGTAGTTCACAGTAGTGGCATTACCTTCAACCTTCTCGCCCTGGAACGTAGCGCTCTGGCCTTCTACCTCGCCACCTTCATACTTCAGTACGGGAATAACCGTCACAACGGCCTTTTTCTTCATGTACTTCACGGGGAATGTACCATTAATTGTGGCAGGAACCTGACCACCGACTGCCTCCAGCGGAGTCGGGGTAACGGTAAAATTGTCGGCAGTCAGTTTGCCGAGCTTGCTGCATGATGAGAGTGCTGCTACTGCGATAGCACTCATGAGGATAAATTTTGTCTTTTTCATTTTATAAAAATACTTTAAAAATCGTTTTTTCGGCTGCAAAGGTACAAAAAATAAATATATGCTGTACGCAATCATGGAAAAAAGTGCGCTTTTTTCATGGATTCTTAAACAAAGACCGCAAAAAAGGCAGTGAAAAGGCCTTTGAATATTTGCAGAAAGGCCTTTAAAAATTTGCGGAAAGGCCTTTGCGCAAAAATCAAGAGGCTATTTCAGCCTGATTATTGTCAAGCCGTCACGGATGGGCAGAATGACTTTCTCAACGCGATTGTCGGCTGCGACCTTCTCATTGAATTCCATTATTCCACGCGTCTGAAGATCACTTTCTTTTTGCCTGTCCTCAAGAACGTGTCCGTACCATAGCGTATTGTCCGCCAAGATAAAGCCTCCCTTTCTCATGCGAGGGAGCAACATCTCATAATAATCTATGTATTGCCGCTTATCTGCATCGACAAATGCCAAGTCCCATTGTACGTCCATCTTTGGCACCAGTTCCAGAGCATCGCCGATGTGCAAGTGTAGCCGTTCCGCATAAGGGCTTCCCTGAAACCATTTCCGGATGAAATCTTCCTGTTCGTCAAAGACCTCGAATGTGTGAAGCTGGGCATCCCCCTCCAATCCTTCGGCCATGCACAGAGCACTATAGCCGCTGAAAGTGCCGAGTTCCAGCACGAACCTTGGCCGAATCATCCGCACAAACATTTTCAGCAGGCGGCCCTGAATGTGGCCACTCGCCATCTGGCCGTATGGAGAATGCAGTTGCGTAGCTCTCCATAAAGCATGGAGGTAGTCCCCCTCAGGGTCAATGTGCCCCGCTATGTAGGTCTCTTGGTCCAAGGAGTGGAATCTATTCTTCCTCTTCGCCGGCTTTTGCTATCAAGGCCTCAATAGCGAGCCGGTAGCTATCCAATCCGAAACCGCCTATCACGCCTAAGCATCCAGGACTAATGAGACTGCGTCTGCGGAACTCTTCCCGTTGGTGGACATTGCTGATGTGAACTTCCACTACAGGGGTGCTTACACTTTTTATGGCATCCAGAATAGCCACGCTGGTGTGGGTGTAGGCCCCTGCATTGAGAACTATCCCGTCACGGTCAAACCCGACCTCCTGGATCTTGTTGATAATTTCACCTTCCAGATTACTCTGGTAATAGTCAATACGCACCTCAGGGAAACGTGTTCTCAAGATCTTCAAATAATCCTGCCAGGCTCGTTTTCCGTAGATTTCAGGTTCTCTTACGCCCAATAGATTAAGATTTGGGCCATTAATAATTTGTATTCTCATAGTTTTTTTGTAATTTTGCCGCTACAAAGATACAAAAGTTAAATGAAAGAACGATGAAACAGAGAAAAGTTTTTTCTGATATAAGGATAAAAGCGGAAAATATAGACCAAAACATCCTGCGCCGATACATACAATTTTTGCGATTGGAGCACTCCTACTCAATAAACACTCTGGATGCCTATTGCAAAGACTTGGAAAAGCTACTTCGCTATTATTCTACCGAGGGGATTAATTTCCGCAACGTCACCTTGGAGCAGCTCGACCAGTTTGCCGGTTCTCTTTTGGAAGAAGGCATTCAGCCCCGAAGCTTGGCCCGCGTCCTTAGCGGCGTCCGGTCTTTCTATCGTTTTCTCGTTTTGGAAGGAGAACTTAAGAACGACCCTACAGAGTTACTTGAGTCACCCCGCATAGGAAGGCACCTGCCCGAAGTCCTCAGCATAGAAGAGATCGACGCTATTATAGGAGCCATTGACATGAGCCGCCTCGAGGGCGTGCGAGACCGCGCCATCATTGAGATGCTTTACAGTTGCGGCCTGCGAGTGAGCGAACTCTGCCAGCTAAAGATAAGCGATCTCTTCTTGGAAGAAGGATACATCCGCGTTCGCGGCAAGGGAAGCAAAGAACGCCTTGTACCCATTGCCCAGAAGACGGTCAGCCTATTGCGCGGATGGCTTGTAGAACGTATGCAGATTAAGGTGAAGCCGAATCAGGAAGACTTTGTCTTTGTATCCTTCACCCGAGGCCAGCACCTGAGCCGGATCAGCGTTTTCGTCAAGATCAAGGAATATGCCCAAAAGGCGGGCATTTCAAAAAGTATCAGCCCACACACTTTCCGTCATAGTTTTGCAACCCATCTCCTGCAGGGAGGAGCCAACTTGCGGGCTATTCAGACGATGCTGGGCCACGAAGACATCTCTACCACAGAAATATATATGCACATTGACACATCCCATCTGCGCCAAGAAATCCTGGAGCACCATCCCAGAAATATAAAAGGCAGGGCTGAATCAGATAAAACCCAGTGACTTTTCGGCAGAGCCCAACGCCTACATTATTATAATAAGGAATAAGGGAAGGGGTCTTCTACAAGTCCCCAAGTTCTTTGCGGATTTCCATCAATTCCGACCGCACCGATTGCAGGCGGGAGATAATGTCGCTTGAATCCATTGCCCCCCGTTTATTCTTGCGCAAGGTCTCTCTGGCCGCAGCAATCTTCATACCCCTGACCTTCAGCAGATTATAGACCACTCGCACTTCCTCTATGTCCTCTGTCGTATATTGCCTCACGTTACGGCCGCTTTTGCGTGGCGCAATGTTGGGAAACTCTTTTTCCCAATAGCGAAGCAGAGACTCAGCTACGCCGAACTGCTCAGCCACTTCACTGATTGAGTAGTACTTCTTCAGGTCTTTATTCTTGTTCAGTGCCATAAGAAATGGATGGAATAATCACATAAAATCAATAAAATCTTTGCAAAAGTACGCAAAACAAATTACCTTTGCAACAATTTTCGCGGAAAAAGTATAAAAAAGTATATGAAAGCAAATGAAATTCGCGACTCGTTCAAAAAGTTTTTCGAGTCAAAAGAGCATCTTATCGTGCCCTCTGCACCTATGGTTATCAAGGATGACCCCACCCTGATGTTCACAAATGCAGGTATGAATCAGTTCAAAGATATCATCCTGGGAAATGCCACGCCTAAGTGTCGTCGGCAGGCCGACACCCAGAAATGCCTTCGCGTCAGCGGAAAGCATAACGACCTGGAGGAGGTCGGACATGACACATACCACCATACAATGTTTGAGATGCTGGGCAACTGGAGTTTCGGAGACTACTTCAAGAAGGAAGCTATCTCATGGGCCTGGGAATATCTGGTCGACGTTTTGAAACTGGATCCCAAAGACCTCTACGCCACCGTCTTTGAGGGCTCGCCCGAGGAAGGGCTCGAGCGCGACGACGAGGCTGCTGCCATTTGGGAGCAGTTCCTGCCAAAAGACCATATTATAAACGGGAACAAGCATGACAACTTCTGGGAGATGGGCGATACAGGCCCTTGCGGTCCCTGTTCTGAGATTCACATCGACAGCCGCCCGGCCGAGGAGAAAGCTCAGACACCAGGCGCTCAACTGGTGAACAAAGACCATCCTCAGGTCATAGAGATATGGAATCTGGTCTTTATGCAATACAACCGCAAGGCCGACCATTCGCTGGAGCCGTTGCCCGCCCGCGTCATCGATACCGGTATGGGATTCGAGCGCCTAGTGCGCACACTTCAGGGAAAGACCAGCAACTACGATACCGATGTCTTCCAGCCGCTCATCCAGGCCATGGGTGCCAAGGCCGGCGTTGCCTACGGCCAGAACGAGAAGCAGGACATCGCCCTGCGCGTCATCGTTGACCATCTGCGTGCCATCGCTTTCAGTATAGCCGATGGCCAGCTGCCCGGCAATGCCAAGGCCGGATACGTCATCCGCCGCATCCTGCGACGCGCCGTCCGCTACGGCTACACATTCCTGGGCCAGAAGCAGGCCTTCATGTATACTCTTGTCCCCACTCTCGTTCAGGAAATGGGCGCCGCCTTCCCTGAGCTTGCTGCCCAGCAGGAGCTCATTATGAAGGTCATGAAGGAGGAAGAAGACAGTTTCCTGCGCACCCTCGAGAACGGAATTCGCCTGCTTGCCCGTATTATGGACGAGACACGTCAGCAAGGCCGGAGCGAAATAGCCGGAGACCAGGCTTTCACGCTCTTCGACACTTACGGATTCCCCCTGGACCTCACACAGCTTATCTGCCGCGAGAACGGGCTGACCGTCGACGAAGCCGGCTTCCAGACCGAGATGGAGAAGCAGAAAGCCCGTGCCCGCGGCGCCGCACAAGTCGAGGCCGGCGACTGGATTATCCTGCGCGAAGGCGAAAGCCGCTTCGTAGGCTATGACTATACAGAATACACTTGCCACATCCTCAAGTATCGCCAGGTCAAGCAGAAGAAGGGCACCGTCTACGAGGTTATTCTGGACGAGACGCCTTTCTACGGCGAAATGGGCGGTGAAGTCGGCGACCAGGGCGACCTCGTCAACGAAGCCGAAACCATTCACGTTATCGACACGAAGAAGGAGAACGGTGTTGCCGTTCACATCACCGACCGCCTGCCGCAGCAGCCCGAGGCAGAGTTCATGGCCTGTGTTGACGTAGAGAAACGCCGCGACACCGAGGCCAACCACACTTGTACCCACCTTCTTGACGAGGCCTTGCGTGAGGTACTCGGCTCTCACGTTGAACAGAAGGGCTCACTCGTAGGTCCCGACGGGCTGCGATTCGACTTCTCCCACTTCGAGAAGGTCACGCCCGAACAGCTGCGTCAGGTTGAGCACATCGTCAACGAGCGCATCCGCCAGGACATTCCCCTCCAGGAATACCGCGACATACCCATCGACGAAGCCCGCAAGCTGGGTGCCATCGCCCTGTTCGGCGAGAAATATGGAGACCGCGTCCGCGTTGTCCAGTTTGGCCAGAGCATTGAGTTCTGCGGCGGTTGCCACGCAAGCAGCACAGGGCGTCTGGGCATGGTGCGCATCATCAGCGAGAGCAGTATTGCTGCAGGCGTCCGCCGCATTGAGGCCATAACCGGCCGTCGCGTAGAAGAAATGATGAACCGCATGCAAGATGTCATGGCCGACCTGCGCGACCTGCTGGGCAGCGCACCAGACCTGACAGCAACCGTAAAGAAGGCCATCGACGACAATGCAGCCCTGAAACGTCAGGTCGATGAGTTCCGCGCCAAGCACGCCCAGGACGTCAAGCAGCGTTTCATCCAGGAGGCGCGCACCATCCAGGGGACGACTGTCATTAGCGGGGTGGACTTCATCGACGCCCAGAATGCCAAGGATATAGCTTTCCAGCTCCGTGCCCAGTACCCGCAGCAACTGCTCGTAGTCATAGGCGGACTGGCTGATGGCAAGCCGTCCCTCACCGTCTCGTTGAGTGATGATTTGGTGGCCCAGGGCAAGAGTGCCGGACAGGCTATACGCGAGGCTGCACGCCTTATCCAGGGCGGCGGCGGCGGTCAGCCCCACTTCGCCACAGCCGGAGGCAAGAACCCCGACGGCTTGAAAGATGCTGTTGACAAGGTCGTCGAACTCATCCTGTAATTCAGCGGCACAAAACACACTTTTAATCATTCTACGCTATGAACATGTTTTCTCTTGAAGGCCGGGTCGCACTTGTCACCGGCGGTTCCTATGGAATAGGATTTGCAATAGCGAAAGCACTGGCAGGTGCCGGAGCCCGCATTGCATTCAATTGTCGCAGCAACGAGCATCTGCAGCAGGCACTGGCCGACTACAAAGCCCTGGGCATAGAGGCACGGGGCTACTTGTGCGATGTCACGCACGAAGAGGATGTGCAGAAGATGGTGGCCGACATTCGCCAGCACCTGGGCACGATAGACATCCTTGTTAACAACGCAGGCATTATCAAACGCATCCCCATGCACGAGATGACGGTGGAGGAATATCAGCAGGTCATCGATATAGACCTGACGGCTCCCTTCATTGTCAGCAAGGCCGTCCTGCCCGGCATGATGGAACTGGGACACGGCAAGATTATCAACATCTGCTCCATGATGAGCGAGCTGGGGCGCGAGACTGTTTCGGCCTATGCCGCCGCTAAGGGCGGGCTGAAGATGCTCACGCGCAACATGGCCTCGGAATACGGACAGTATAACATCCAGGTGAATGGCATCGGTCCGGGCTATATAGCCACCCCGCAGACCGCACCCCTCAGGGAACCGCAACCCGACGGCAGCCGCCACCCCTTCGATGCCTTCATCGTAGCCAAGACACCGGCTGCACGATGGGGCACCACCGAGGACCTTGAAGGCCCAGCCGTATTCCTGGCTTCGCCAGCCTCCGACTTCGTGAACGGCCACATCCTCTACGTTGATGGCGGCATACTGGCTTATATCGGAAAGCAGCCCTGATCAAGCCCCACAATGACGAGCTATGAGTATATAAACCAAGAACCAGACTAATATGTTCTCCTACATTATCTCCCTGGGGGCATCGGTCATGATGCCCATCATCTTCACCATCTTGGGTCTGGCCCTGCGCATCAAGCCCGGCAAGGCTTTGCTCTCCGGACTGTACGTGGGCGTGGGCTTCGTGGGTCTCAGCGTTGTTACCGGGTTGCTCACCAGTGCCCTGGGGCCAGCGCTTGAGAAGGTTGTCCACATCTACGGCTGGAAACTGGGAATCTTCGACATGGGGTGGCCTGCTGCTGCATCCGTAGCCTACAATACCGCCGTCGGGGCCTTTATCATCCCAGTCTGCCTGGCCGTGAACGTGCTGATGTTGCTAACCCGCACCACCCGGACGGTGAACATAGACCTTTGGAACTACTGGCACTACGCCTTCGTGGGAGCCATCGTTTATTTTGCCACAGACAGCCTGGTACTGGGCTTCGATGCCGCCATTTTCTGCTATATCGTCACGCTCATCATGGCCGACCGCACAGCCGACCGCTTCCAGCAATTCTACGAAGGCATGGAGGGCATATCCATTCCGCAACCTTTCTGCCAAGGCTTCGTACCCTTTGCCTATATAATAAATAAGGTATTAGACTGCATTCCAGGCTTCGACCGCCTGGACATCGATGCCGAAGGGATGAAGCGCCGCTTCGGCATATTGGGCGAACCGCTCTTTCTGGGTGTCATCGTAGGATGCGGCATCGGTCTTATGGCACGTTATGAGGTAAAGGACGTCCTGGCGCTGGGTGTCAAGATGGGAGCCGTAATGGAACTCATACCGCGCATTACCCGTCTGTTCATCGACGGCCTCATCCCCATATCCGAAGCCACGAAGCAGATGATAGCCCGCCGCTTCGGCGACCGCGTAAAGCTGCACATCGGCATGAGTCCGGCCCTCGTTATCGGACACTCCACCACGCTCGTCGTCTCGCTGCTGCTCATCCCAACCATCCTACTGCTAGCGGTGGTGCTGCCGGGCAACGAATTCCTGCCCTTAGCCTCTCTGGCTGGCATGTTCTACCTTTTCCCCGTGGTACTTCCAATCACTCGCGGAAATGTGGTGAAGACATTCATTGTGGGCCTCGTAGCACTTATCGCCGGCCTTTACTTTGTAACGAACATTGCTGATGCCTTCACAATGGCAGCCAACTCAGTGGCCACCATGCACCCCGAGGATGCGTCTGTTCGCATACCGCAGGGCTTTACAGCCGGTGCAGCACTTGATTTCGCGTCCAGCCTGCTATGCTGGGTATTCTACCATTTGCTGGCATCCCTGCGCACTGCGGGCATTTTCATCTCCATTGCCGTGGCAGCCGTTCTGATGTATTGGAACCGCACCAAGAACATGAAGGAGTAAGGGCACAGATACCAGACAAACAGCAAAATTATGCAAACAAAAGAACAAGATACAATGAAAAAAGAATTAGTGATGGCCGGCCTGCTGGCAATGGCCCCCCTGTCTTCCATGGCACAGACCAACTACGAAGTGCGCTATGCGCATCACCCCGAAGACGTCAAGCACTACGACACCGAACGCCTTCGCAAGGAGTTTCTAATAGAGAAAGTATTCGCTCCAGGCGAGGTAAACTGGGTATATTCTATGTACGACCGCTTCATGCAAGGCGGTGCCCAGCCTGCTGCCGAACCGCTGAAACTGGAGGCTATCGCTCCGCTGAAGGTTGACCACTTCCTGCACAACCGCGAACTGGGCATTATAAACATCGGCGGTGACGGCACCGTCACGGTCGATGGGAAGAAGTATGAGCTCGGCTTCAAGGAAGCCCTTTATGTGGGACGCGGTGACTACGAGGTAAGCTTCGCTTCGAAAGACCCAGCCAAGCCCGCCAAGTTCTATATGAACAGCGCCACGGCCCACCAGGCATACCCCGTAAAGAAGGTATCGATGAAGGAAGCCAATGTCATCAATGCCGGAAAGGCTGAGGACTCCAACCTGCGCACCATCAACCAGCTCATTATCGACGGTGTGGCCGGCGTTCATACCTGCCAGCTGCAGATGGGCCTCACCGAACTGAAACCCGGATCCGTATGGAACACTATGCCGGCTCATACACACCTGCGCCGCATGGAAACCTACCTGTACTTCGCAGTACCCGAGGGACAAAAGATATGCCACTTGATGGGCGAGCCGCAAGAGACGCGCCCCATCTGGCTCAACAATGAGCAAGCTGTCATCTCGCCCCAGTGGTCTATCCACTGCGCTGCCGGCACGAGCAACTACATGTTTATCTGGGGAATGGCCGGAGAAAATCTTGAATACACAGATATGCAGGTAGTGAAGATACCCGAGCTCAAGTAGTCAGCGCATGGAGAAGGCCGAGAAGGAACAGAGGGTTATAGCAGTCGTTGTTACCTACAACCGCCTTTCGCTGCTCACGGCCTGTCTGCAGGCACTCCGCAGCAACTCCCCACTGGCAATCATCGTAGTTGATAACGGTTGCACCGACGGCACCCGCGAATGGCTTGATACCCAATCAGACCTGCATGTCATCCATCAGCAGAACGTTGGTGGTTCGGGCGGTTTCCACCGAGGTATGAGCGAAGCCATGCTCATGGGCGCCGATTGGATTTGGTGCATGGATGATGATGTAAAGCCACATCCCGACTGCCTTGCCCGCCTGCTGCCCTACACAACTACTTCTGGGGCTGACATTCTGGCTCCTCGCCGCCTGATGGAAGGGCAGGTCTTTACAAATGATTTCCGCCGCTACAACCTTAGGAATCCCTTTGCCTCGATGTACCAGGACAGGCTCAAGGGGAAGCATGTCGATTGTCCCACAACGATAGTCGGCACTGCCTTTGAGGGACTTTTTGTCAGTCGGCAGGTAGTTGAGCAGATAGGCTTACCCAACAAAGACCTTTTCATCTTTTGCGACGATACAGATTTTTGTCTGCGGGCACATTTGGCGGGGTTCAGCATGCTCTACATTCCTGAGGCGCTGATGGACAAAAAGCACTTCTTCAGCAAAGAAACGTGGGCAGAAAAACAACAGAAGAAGAAATGGAAACGTAGCTACCAGGTGCGCAATTCGACCTATCTGAACCATCATTACGGTCGGAATTGGGCGGTGCGCAACCTTAGAGGGCTCTTCACCCTACTGGGTTATCTGTTCACCATCCTCTTTACGGCTCCTGTGAGCCGGGCATATCGGTGGCGCGACGCACTGCCTCTCATCCGCGCCTACCAGAGCGGCATCCGCGAGGAGTTGGGCATCATTCACTTCTGAGTATCCCAGAGTTCCATCGCCCGCCTGACAGTCGGCGCCATATCATAATACTTATATTCTGCCAGTCGTCCGGCAAAGACGACGCCCTCCTGTTGTCTGGCCAGTTCCTGGTAACGGGCCAATAGCTTCATGTTCCGTTCGTAATTTACCGGGTAGTAGGGTTCCATACCTGGCTTCCACTCTGTGCAGTACTCCTCACTAACCACTGTGCGGGGGTTGCGATATACATCCTCGCCGAAAGTCTCGAAGTGCTTGTGCTCGATGACTCGCGTATAGGGAACTTCGTGCGAGGTGTAGTTTACAACGGCGTTACCCTGGTAGTTAGACGTATCTTCTATTCGCGTACGGAACGTAACGGTGCGCCACTCCAGGTGTCCCAGGCAGAAGTCGAAGTACTCGTCGATGGCACCGGTGAAGAAGAGGCGGCAGGCATATTTCTGCCACTCACGGTAGGGAGAGTGTGCGAAGTCAATGCCCGTCCTGCACTCTACACCCTGGAGCAGGGCATCGACAAGCATATTATAACCGCCCTGCGGAATGCCCTGGAATGGGTCGTTAAAGTAATTGTTGTCATAGACGAAACGTAGGGGCAGACGCTTGATGATGAAGGCGGGCAGCTCGGAACAGGGCCGCCCCCATTGCTTCTCGGTGTACTCCTTGATGAGCGCTTCATAGATGTCGCGCCCCACCAGGCTCAGGGCCTGTTCCTCCAGGTTACGCGGATTGACAATGCCCACCTGCCGTCGCTGTTCCTCTATGATGCGGCGCGCCTCATCCGGGGTTGTAACGCCCCACATCTGGTGGAACGTATTCATATTGAAGGGCAGGTTAAACTGGCGTCCTCGGTAGTTGGCCAGCGGCGAGTTCGTAAAGCGGTTGAAGGGCACGAACCCGTTCACAAAGTCCCACACCCGGCGGTCTGCCGTATGGAAAATATGGGCTCCGTACTGGTGTACGTTTATGCCCTCCACCAACTGCTGGTGTACGTTGCCGCCCGTCCAGGGCCTGCGCTCCAGCACCAGGCATCGTTTTCCTGCCTGATGGGCCAGGTATGCAAACGTAGCACCCATCAGGCCCGAGCCTACTATCAGATAATTGTATTTCACTTTAATTCAATTCATAATTCAAAATTGTCTTTCGTTCTCCGCTCCCACTCCTCTTTCGTCCGCTTCCATCGGTTATGCGTCCAGAGCCAGAGGTAGGGTTCCTGGCGTATCTGCTCTTCCAGCAGGGAGGCGTAGCGGTTCGTGATGGCATATTCCGCCTCTTCCCTGGGGTTCCAGGATATGGGTTCCACACGGCAACGGTAATAGCCGCGGCGCGGACGGGTTACCCGCACGTAGAAGATTAGGGCGTCCGTCTTCTGCCCGATGCGCTCGGCACCAATGAAGAAGGAGGTGTCGTGGTGCAGAAAGCGGGTCCAATGGTGCATAGCCTCCCACCTCGGACTCTGATCGGCTATAAAGCCCACCACGGTTTTCTGTCCCTGGCGCTGCATTGTTAGCAGACGGCGCAGGGTTTCCTTCATCGGAACGCTCTCGCCGCCGAAACGGGCCCTCAACCGCAGGAAGAAGCGGTCGGTATGCGAGCTGTGCAGGGGATGATAGACTTGGGCCGCCCCGACACCGTCTATTGTCCAAAGTGAGAAAGAAGCCAGCCATTCCCAGTTGCCGTAGTGCCCCAGATAAGCCAGAGCCAGCGTTTTGCCGCGCCGCACCATTTCCTGTTGCAAGGCCTCGAAACCCTCGAAGGTCACGCGACGTTTCATCTCGCTGCGGCCCATTGTCATCAGGGCCAGCGTCTCAACCATATAGTCGCACAGGAAATGGTAAAAGCGGCGTTCTTCGTGCTTCAGCTCCGCAGCGGAGCGCTCGGGAAAGCAGTCAGCCAGCTGACGTGCGACAAGCCGTCTACGATAGCGCACCAGATGGTACACAATCGGAAACAGCACCAGATCGGAAAGGGCGTAGTGCACGGACATCGGCAGCAGGGAGAGCAGCCACAGTAAGCCATAGACAAGGCGATAAACGACTTCCATGCCGCGAAGATACAACTTCCCGGACAAATGGCAAAGGAAATAGGGGATTTTTTCCATTGATTCCTTGTTTTGGAACAATAAAGGAGGGTAAACGGATAAACGAGGATTAACAAGACTGACTGTAGCAAATGCAAAAATGCAAAATGGGCAAATTGGAGTAATATTAACATAAAGACCGAGAAATTATTTGGCGATAAAAGAAAATAGGACTATCTTTGCACAATGGAAAGCCATAAACCTGAATACATCGAAAACCAATTAACATTAATAATGATTAGGAGAAAGATTCTGAATTGAACACTAATCAGTAAAAAGATATAGATCTATCATGAAACGTACATGACTGTTATTAATTCTCCTTTCGGGCCTTGCTGCGGCAAAGGCTCAGGTGATTGACCTTTCCGGCACATGGCGCTTCGCCATCGACCGCAACGATGCGGGGCGGCAAGGCTGCTGGCAAACGACGACTCTGCCCGACAGCATATCGCTGCCCGGATCGATGCTCACCAACGGGCTGGGCGATGAGGTTTCGGCCCTGACTCCGTGGATGATGCACGTCAGCCCCGGCTACTACGAGAATCCTGATTATGAAGAATACCGACAGCCAGGGAACGTGAAGATCCCCTTCACGCTGCAGCCGGACAAATACTATGCGGGTGCGGCCTGGTACCAGAGGGAGGTGGTGATACCCAAGTCGTGGCGGAAGCGCTGCATACAGCTCTTCATGGAACGCTGCCACTGGCTGACGGAGCTGTATGTGGACGGCCGGTGTGTGGGTACGCGCAATGACCTCTGTGCCCCTCAGCGCTACGACCTGACGCAGTGGCTCAGCCCGGGGCGTCATATCCTGACCCTCAGGGTGGATAACCGCATCGGGGACATAGATCCGGGCTTGAACTCCCATAGCATCAGCGACAACACCCAGGGCAACTGGAACGGCGTGGCGGGGCGCGTGGAGCTGGAGGCTCGTCCCCGCGTCTGGCTCAGCCACGTGGCGGTGCATCCGAAGTTCTCCAGCCAGACGATGACGGTGAAGGCGGAAATCACCAACACGCTGGACAAGCCGGTGACGGCACTGGTGAGGGCCGGTGGACGGCAGGAGCGCCGGACACTGGAAGCTGGGACGAACGAGCTGACGATGACCGTACCCCTGCCGGCAGGCACTGAATACTGGGATGAGTTCCACCCCAACCTGTACGAACTGGAAGTGAGCGTCAGGGCCAAGGGCGAGACGGACACCCGCTCTGTTCGCTACGGTTGCCGCGAGTGGGACACTTCCGGCGGACGACTGATGCTGAACGGTCATCCGGTGGCCATGCGCGGCAATGTGGATTGCTGCACATTCCCGCTGACGGGCTTCCCTTCCTTCGAACGCAGCTACTGGCAGAATGTGTTCCGCGTATATAAGAACTACGGATTGAACCATGTGCGTTTCCATTCGTGGTGCCCGCCCGAGGTGGCCTTCCAGGTAGCGGATGAAATGGGCATTTACTGCTATGTGGAGGCTTCGTCGTGGGCCAATCAGAGCACGACTCTCGGCGACGGCAAGGGCATCGACCGTTTCATCTACCAGGAATCCGAGGCCATCATCCGGGAGTACGGCAACCACCCCTCGTTCTGCATGTTCAGCTATGGCAACGAGCCAGGCGGTGCCAACTCCACCGCGTTCCTGCGCCAGTTCGTAAACTATTGGAAGCAGCGCGACGACCGCTTCCTCTACACCGCAGCGGCCGGTTGGCCGAATATCGACGAGAGCGACTGGTTCTGCGCCCCCTCCCCGCGCATTCAGGCCTGGGGCGGCGGCCTGAACAGCATCATCAACGCCCGGCCGCCCTCGACGACTTTCGACTGGGGAAACTATACGCAGCGATTCAGCAAGCCAATTGTCAGCCACGAGATAGGGCAGTGGTGCGTCTATCCCAATTTCCATGAGATAGAGAAATATACGGGGGTCTATAAGGCCCGCAACTTCGAGATCTTCCGCGACCGCATCCGGCGCAACGGGCTTGGCGAGCTTGCCGACAGCTTCCTGCTTGCCTCGGGCAAGCTGCAGGTGCTCTGTTACAAGGCTGACATCGAGGCCGCATTGCGCACCAGGGATTTCGGCGGCTTCGAACTGTTGGGGCTCAATGACTTCTCGGGGCAGGGCACGGCGCTGACCGGGGTGGTGGACGTCTTCTGGGACGACAAGGGCTACGTGACAGGCCGCGAGTACAGCCGTTTCTGCAACAGCCTAGTGCCACTGGCACGCATGGAGAAGCTGGTCTTTACGTCCGACGAGACAATGCGCGCAGACGTGGAGGTGGCCAACTACCGCCGTCCGATGGGAAGGACCGCCCTAACCTGGAACGTCTTCGACGCAGACGGGAAATGCCTCCGCGAAGGACAGCTGACGGCTAGTGGGCTGCCTTTGGGCAACGGTATCTCCTGTGGCCGCATAGAACTGCCCCTTGCCGGCTTGCCCTCGCCTACACAGTACCGACTGGAAATAAGAGTGGGGGATGAGGCTGCCAACGACTGGCATTTCTGGGTGTACGAGGCCAATACGGAGGATGAGGGGAGCGGAGCGGCACCGCAGGCAGGGCGGAAGTGGTGGTGACCTCTGATATGGCTGAGGTTGAAAAGGCCCTGGAGCGCGGGCGGAACGTACTGCTCTCACTAGGGCGCGGCCGGGTGCGCAAGGGAATGGGCGGCGAGGTGGCTGTGGGCTTCTCCAGCATATTCTGGAACACGTTTTGGACAAACGGACAGCCGCCTCATACGCTGGGCCTGCTATGCGACCCCGGCCACCCGGCGCTGATGGAGTTCCCCACTCAGTGGCACAGCGACTACCAGTGGCAGGATGCCATGTCGCACTGCGATGCCATCCGTTATGACCTCCTCTCGCCAGGCATCAAGCCCATTGTGCGCATCATCGACGACTGGTTCACGGCACGTCCTCTTGCGCTCGTCTTTGAGGTTTGCGTGGGCAAAGGGAAGCTGCTCGTCTGCGGCTCCGACCTTTATACAGACCTCGGCCACCGCCCTGCTGCCCGCCAGTTGCGGCGAAGCCTTGTCAGTTATATGCGAAGTCCCCATTTTCGCCCAGCCAAAGAAGTCTCCATAGATCGGATCCGACAACTGACTGATTAATAGCATCTTTGTACTCACAAAAAAGGAAAAACCATAAACCTGAATACTTCAAAAGCCAATTAACATTAAGATATATAATGAAAAAGGCTTCTGATTCCTGAATTATCGGGCACTGATCCATGTACAGCAGAGCATGGGTAGGGTCAGTGATAAGGCGCCAGTTTATTTATCCAGACCAGATCTATTACATAAGCATGAAGTCGGTCATCGACTCGGATGCCAAGGAGTTCTAGATGGACTACATCGAGTTTTGCCCGAAAAAGTCTTCTACAATACCTGGAAGACAGCCGATGTTTTCAAATCACAGCCAGAGGGATAAGTAATCTCCAGCGCTTCATCGGTTTGTCGCCAAGTGAGTTTGCCCTTGTGGCCAAGTAGTTTAACCTTATTAACAACGGGCAGATGACCGGCGGCTTTCCCCATCGCCTTGATCTTCACGATCTGTCCGGCCTTAGGCACTTCCATGCAAAAAGCATACAGACTGCCGTCTTTGCCTTCGGTGAAGCGTATGTCGCTGATATCGAACTTGAAATCGGCCTTCTGCTGATTGAGGTGTCCGCCGGGGAGTTTCCTCAGCTTGCCGTTCTCCATCTGGCCCTCGCCCAGGGTGACCCACGCCTTACTGCCGTAGATGGCCTGGCCGTTGATGCCCATCCAGCGACCGACGTCCTCGAGCATTCTGATGCATGGTTCTTCCAGGCTTCCGTCTGGACGAACGGGTATGTTGAGGGCGCAGCATCCGTCGCGGCACACGGCCTCGATAATGAAATGTATCATACTGCCCGGGTCATAGACGAAGCCTGGGGCGAAGAACCATCCGCCAATGGCCTCTTCGCGAATCCAGGTCTGAGAAGTATCGACATGGTCGGGGAAGTCGAACTCGGCCGTGGTTACGGTACCGTTAGTGGGACGGCGGAACTTGACAACGCTGAACACATCGGCCTTGCCGTGTTTCTTAAGCGCGCGGTTGTAGAAGTCGGCCATCACCAGCGGCATGGCATTGCACTTGTAGCCTGCTCCTGTCTGGTCGCCGTGGAAGGGGCCCTGAGTGCATCCGTCGGTATAGATGAAGTCCGGGTCGTAATGGGCGGTGACGTCCATGATGCGAAGTGCCCATTGAGTGGCATACCATCGGGCATAGTCAAGGTGATTGACGAAGATGCCCGGATCGGGGAGGAACTGGGTGTCAACAGACTTGTACTCTCTCAGGTCGATACCATAGAGGCGGCGGGGATCGTAGCCCTCCCACCACTTGCCCTTGCCGTCTGCAAGTGTGAGGTTGCCGTCGTATGGCACACCGGCCTTGTCGCCTGACTGGTCTGAGCGGAATGACGTCTGCCACCACCACCAGGTATATTCGTGATGAAAGGTCACGCCATAGCGCATCTTATGCTTGCGGCAGGCCTTAACCCACTCGCCCAGAAGGTCGCGATGGGGACCTATGTTCACAGCGTTCCACGGCTGGTATTGTGAGTTCCAGAGGTCAAAATTGTCATGGTGCACCCCCATCAGGATAAGAAACCTTGCTCCGGCTTTCTTGTACAACTTGGTCAGGTATTCAGGGCTGAACTTCTCCGGGTTCCACGAATGGAGCACATCCTTGTAGCCCACTTCTGACGGATGCCCGAAGCGTTTCAGATGATTCCTGTAGGCCGAATCGTTCACATTATACAGCCGCTGGGCGTACCAGTCTCCGCTCTCGCCAGCCGCCTGAGGACCTACATGCGCCCAAATACCCACCTTGGCATCGCGCAACCATTGGGGCGTACCAGGATAGTTCTGCTCGATTGACTCCCAGCTGGGGCGGAAGGGTCCCTCTGTGATGGGGATATCCAGTTGGACTTCAGGGAACTCTTCCATACGTCCCATCTGCACACTGCCTGCCGGCTTCTTTGGCGGAATCTCCGGAATGGGCGGCAACTCGGGCATTTCGCCCTTCTTGAGGAATCTCACGCCATCGGTCTGTTGCGCATTGAGATTCAGGCTTAGGGTCAGAAAGACCAGGAACAAGAATGTTTGTCTCATCTTCTTATTATTGCTAAATTCTGGGACAAATTTAAAAAGAAATTTCCACATCTGCAAATAATTCGGAGGAAAAAAGCTCTTTATACCTATTTAAAGATTATCCACAGCGGCCTACAGGATGACAGAATAAATCAATTTCCCTCAAAAACCAGGACCTTTACATCGCGAGGCCCCATTCTGAGGGAGATATCCGCCCAACCGTCGCGACAGGTCGCAACCTTATGCCGGCCCTGTTCGTCGATAAGAAAGATACGGCATCGAGGGGGCAGGTCGTAGTCGGCTGTACGGAAACGCAGGCGCTGGCTCCATTCGCCCTCGCCAATATGAGCAAGGGCCAGGCCAAGCGAGCCGTCCTTTGCCCGCCAGGCTCCTGCATAGACCAAGGGTTCAGAGCGGGTGTCCTGAGTGAGCGTACTGCCTCGGCGCCCTGCGTAGATAGAGATGCGCGAGAGGGGAATCTCCTGAGTGGGGATGTCGAGCTGAGGCGCCCTCGTATAAACGCCGTAGAGCAGGTACTTCAGGGCCCTTTTGCGCACATTGACAAGCCGCCGGAGGAAGTCCATTTCCTGCGGCTTTTCGTCCCAAAGGAAATCGTGGCAGTTGGCCAAGGTTGGCTGCATACCCCAAACAAAGGCCCGGGCCTGCTCCATTCGGAATTGCATATTGAAGTCGTCGGGCAGGCTCTGCTCGCGGTTTGCTGGCCGGTATTCGTCGGGCCAGAGGTCGTCGTAGGGCGGATAGACCAGCGAGCTGTAGCTGCCGAAGGTAATGGCGTAGTCATGATAGACGGCCTGGTAGAGCGGGATGGTCTCGGTATTCGTCGTACCCAGATAGCGTTCGCGACTGGCCTCGAGTGTCAGGAAGAGGTCGAGGGCCGGAATCCAGTCCTCGCCCGAACCCTCGCCTGCCAAAGTGGCCGGAGCACGATGCCGAATCTCATCGGTCAGCCGGCGGAAGGAAGAGGCCCAATAGTTGCCGCCCCCTACGGAATGGCCGTGAGCGGGATCGTAGCAGAGCATATTCATACAGGCCTGGTCCATATAGACGCCAGCCAATCCGTAACGGTTCACTACGCTATCGGCTAAGGTGGCATAGTGATGCCGCCAAAAGTCGGTAGCCATACACATCGGCACTAGTCTGCGGCCTGTGAAGACGTTATGGGCGTAGGGGAACGTCTGGCCCTCAGTTCCGTGAACGGCATAGCGCCCTGCATCCATCCGCTTCCAACTCTCCGTCGACTCGCCCCATTGGATTGAGTTCATATAGACGATGCCGTGAACATTTTTCCTGGCAGCCTGATGCACAGCCTGAATGAAGGGTTCGCGTCCCTCCCGAGGCGGCAGATACTCAGGAAATCCCTCGTCGTAGGAACATCCGTGCCACCAATGCCAGAGCACGTTCACTCTGGCTCCTGTTCGCCGCTTCATCGCCAATGCCTCGCCCAAGACGTTTGAGGACCGCTGTCTGTTCCATATCCAGAGGTCGGTCTCGCGGGCCCAACGCGGCGTCAGCCCGTTGGCGAAGCGACTCTCGCGGCACCATTTCTGGTTCTTTGCCCAGTCGCGGTAAAGTTGTGCAGCAGTAAGCCAATCGCCTTTGAAGGGACCGGCCACGGCCTCGTAGGGCATCTCGTAACCGCTCTCTCCGCGCGAGGGATAGTGCCTGATGAACCATTCCGTGCTCTGGCTATCCATTGAGATGTTGTAGGTCTTGGCCCAGGACAGCGAATCGTTCGAGCCCATGTAGAAGCCGTTCCCCTGAGGATCGTAGAGCGCCATCATCTGCATCGACAGCAGGCCGGGATTCGACCACGACCAGCCGATGCGAGGCGTATTGGGCCCGACCGACCGGCGCGGCCGCCTGATGAGACTGCCCAGCCAGGTGGAGACGGCCAGGTCGTCGTCCATACTGCCTCGCAAGCCCGTCAGCAGGGGGAAGTCTATCTCTGCTGCAGCCTCATCCTTCTCCATTCCGCTCAGGCTCATCGACCAGCGAACGAGCGACGAGCCGTCATCCAGCCGAATGCGGACCAGGACTTGCACCCCTTTGGCATCCCTCTGGTTGATGTCGAGACCACAAGGCGCCACCTTCTGCTGACTTACGGCAACTGGTTCGGCCGGCGCCCAGACAGAACCGTCGGAACGGCGGATCAGCCAGAGATTTCCGGCCGAAGGAGCTGTCAGCAAATCGCGCCCAGTACGTTTGTCCACAAACGAGGCAAGCCGCCCCGCCTCATCAAAGTTCAAGCTGACCAGTCCGTTGCTCAGCGTCTCTCCCATTACGCCCTCCGAACATGCCAGGATCAGGGCCGGGAGAATTATCTGCTTCAATCGTTTCCACATTATTATAATTATATAGTTTAGGTGGCACAAAGATACTGACTTTTTTTGAGAAGATGAAATAAATGCCGCTTTTATTTCCGCTTCCGCATATCCGGTTCCTTCCTCTGCCCGCCCCGTTCAGCCCTTTCTTTTCCAATATCCAAAGTGGATAAAATCTTTACATTCTGGGCATGCCGCATTTTGCTTCCCCCTTCCCGCATTTGCGGAACAGGGGTGTAAATTTTGCGCAACCCGGGTCTAGCAATTGCGGAACGGCCTTTCCGCAAAAAGGGGCAGGGCGGAGGCAGGTAAAAACATTTTACAGACAAAGTACAGAATCCGAGGGATCGAGATAGGAAGGAGGGGGCATCGCATGCCTTCGCACCCTCATCGGCCAAAATCATCATCCTCTCGCAAAAAGCATCTTTTTGGATGGCTTAATGCAATAAATCGGGAAAAAACTCGGATAGAAGATTTTTTTTTTGTATTTTTGCAGCCGAATAATGCGAATTGGATAATTTATAGAAAGGTATACCGATATGAGAAAATTATTTCTATTCCTGCTGGGTGCTTCCCTCTGTGGCGCAGCCAGCGCCCAGACAGGCCTTACAGCCGATGTGCTGCAGCAGCTTCGGGGCAGCTACACTCCCACCCCGACCGACAAGGCCCTGCATAACGCCATCAGCAGCGTCAGCATTCAGCAGATGGCTGTCAACCAGGAGAATACGCAGGCCAAGGACACCTACTTCTGCGTGGAAGTGCCCAACACAGGCATCAGCGACCAGCAGAAGAGCGGGCGATGCTGGCTCTTCACCGGCACCAACCTGCTGCGCCATCGCGCCATGAAGACCCTGGGCGTGAAGGATTTCTTCTTCAGCCAGAACTACCTCTTCTTCTACGACCAGCTGGAGAAGAGCAACCTGTTCCTGCAGGGCGTTATCGACTCGCGCCGCCAGCCCCTCGACAGCCAGATGGTCTGCTGGCTCTTCCAGCATCCCCTGTCGGACGGCGGCACCTATACGGGAGTGGCCGACCTGGTGACGAAGTACGGCCTGGTTCCCCAGGACATCATGGCCGAGACGCTCGTCAGCAACAGCACCAGCGAGTTCTGCGGACACCTGAAGCGCAAGTTGCGCGAGTTCGGCATCCAGCTGAGGGAAAAAGGCGAGGCAGGCGCATCGGAGAAAGACCTGCAGGCCCTGAAGGTGGAGCAGCTGAAGACAGTTTACCGCCTGCTGGTGATGGCTTACGGCGAGCCCCCGAAGTCGTTTAGCTGGGCACCCAGGAAGGACGGCCGGATGACGCGCGAGCCCAAGACTTATACGCCACAGGAGTTCTACCGCGAAGTGTGCGCGCCGCAGGACGACCTCTATGCCGACTACGTCATGCTGATGAACGACCCAAGCCGTCCTTACGACCAGGTATTCGAAATCGACTATGACCGTCACCTCTACGACGGACACAACTGGCTCTATGTGAACCTGGACATCGAAGACCTGAAGAAGATTGCCATAGAGAGCCTGAAGGACTCCACCCAGATGTACTTCGGCTGCGACGTCGGAAAATTCCTGGACCGCCAGACGGGCTATGCCGACATCAGGAACTTCGACTATGAAAGCCTGCTGGGCACCACCTTCGGCATGAACAAGAAGCAGCGCATACAGACTTTCGACAGCGGCAGCACCCATGCCATGACGCTGATGGCCGTCGATCTGGACAAGGCCGGAAAGCCCACCAAGTGGAAGGTGGAGAACAGTTGGGGCGCCACAAGCGGCGCAGCCGGATATATCATCATGACGGACGAATGGTTCAACGAATACATGTTCCGCCTGGTGGTGAAGCGCAAATACTGCCCCGAGAAGGTACTTAACCTGCTAAAGAAGAAACCAGTCAGACTCCCCGCCTGGGATCCGATGTTTATAGAGGAGGAATAACTAATTATGGAAACAACAAGACAAAACAAGATTGCACGCCTCATACAGAAAGAACTGAGCGACATTTTCCAGCGGCAGACGAGCCAGATGCGCGGCGTGCTAGTCAGCGTAAGTGCCTGCCGCATCAGCCCCGACCTGAGCATTTGCCGCGTCTACCTGAGCGTCTTCCCCAGCGAAAGGGCCGAGGAACTGGTGGGCAACATCAACACGAACCAGAAGCAAGTGCGCTATGAACTGGGCAGGCGAGTGGGCAGACAACTGCGCATCATCCCCGAACTGAAGTTCTTCGTGGACGACTCACTCGACTATGCCGAACATATTGACGAACTGTTGAAGAAATAAGAACCTTAAATTCTTGAACATTTGAACTCTTGAACCTTGAACTTTGAACATTTCATAGCACGCAGGTATCTCTTCAGCAAGAAGAGCCATCACGCCATAAACATCATCAGCGGCATCTCGATGATGGGCGTAGCCATTGCCGCAATGGCTCTGGTATGCACCCTGAGCGTCTTCAACGGTTTCCAGGACCTGGTGGCAGGCCTGTTTACCGCCTTCGACCCTCAGCTGCGTGTCTCGCTGGCCGAGGGAAAGACGACAGAGGCCGGCGACGAAGCGCTCAAAGCCCTGAAGGAATGCCCCCTGGTGGAGGTCTATACACCCGTTCTGGAGGATCAGGCCCTGGTTTACCAAGAAGGGCGGCAAGTGGTCGTCACCATAAAGGGAGTGGATGACAATTTCTCCGAAGGGACGGACATCGAAAACATCCTGTACGGCGACGGGACGTTCTGTCTGCATGCCGATGTGCTTGAATACGGAGTCGTGGGCATTCAGCTGGCCGCTCAGTTGGGACTGGGCAGTTCGTTTCCCGACCCGCTGCAGATCTATGCCCCCAAGCCTGGCGAACGGGTGAATATGGCCAATCCGCTCAGCTCCTTCAACCACGACGAGCTGCAGAGCCCGGGCGTCGTCTTCCAGGTAAAGCAGGCCAAGTATGACAGCAACTATATCATCACAAGCCTTGGCTTTGCCCAACGGCTGTTCGGACAACAGGGACGCATCTCGAACGTTGAGCTGAAGCTCAGGGACAACGTCTCGCTGCAGAAAGGCAAGAAGGAAATCCGACGCCTGCTGGGGCCGCGCTTCACGGTGCAGGACCGCTACGAGCAGCAAGAGGATGTGTTCCGCATAATGAGGGTGGAAAAGTTCATCTCCTACTTGTTCCTGACCTTCATCCTACTGGTTGCCAGCTTCAACATCATCGGCTCGCTCTCCATGCTGATGATCGACAAGCGACAAGACGTCCAGACCCTGAGAAGCATGGGAGCCACCGAACAGATGGTTTGCAACATATTCAATCTGGAAGGCCGCCTGATAAGTATGGCCGGCGCCGTGACTGGAGTGCTGGCAGGCCTCCTGCTGTGCTGGGCTCAGCAGACATTCGGACTTGTCAGCATGGGAAAGAATGACGGGAACTTCATCGTGGAGGCCTATCCGGTAAGCGTACATCTCTGGGACATCGTACTGATTCTCGGTACTGTCTTTGTGGTAGGCGCTCTAGCTATATGGTATCCGGTAAGGTATCTCTCAAGGAATCTGCTATGAGAAGTAAACGAACGAATAAACCAAGTGAGGAAATGGAAAAGGAGTTAGGCATAAAGATACAGTTGCCCAAATACATTGACCCCAGAGGCAACCTGACTGTTGCTGAAGGCCTTGACTGCATTCCCTTCGAGATAGCCCGGGCCTACTGGGTGACCGATGTGCCGGGGGGAGAGTCGCGCGGAGGCCACGCCCATCGGGAATGCATGGAATTCATCGTCGCTACGAGCGGATCGTTCGACGTTACGCTGGACAACGGCACAAGGAAGATGACCTACCATCTGAACCATCCCTGGGAAGGGTTGTTGGTCGGGACCGGCATCTGGCGAACGCTGGAAGACTTCTCCTCGGGAGCCGTCTGTATGGTTCTGGCCAGTCAGAAATTCAGGGAAGAGGATTACATAAGAGAATATGACGAATATAAGGCGATATACGGTTGAGGACAAGTCCTTGTGGGATGCATTCGTGGCGAAGTCCAGAAACAGCACATTCCTGTTCCTGCGCAACTATATGGAGTATCATCGCCAGCGATTCACCGACCATTCCTTGCTCTGCTTCGACAAAAAGGGACGGCTCATTGCCATTCTGCCTGCAAATGAGAGCCTGGACGAAGAAGGCAACAAACGTCTGGTCTCCCATCAGGGACTCACCTATGGAGGACTGGTGCTCTCCGAGCATACTTCGGCAAACGACATCCTCTCTATCATGGAAGCCCTTGTGGAATATGCCGGCAGAGAACACTTCTCGTATATCCTCTACAAAGCACTACCGACCATATATCATCGCCTGCCGACACAGGAAGACCTCTATGCCCTTTTCCGGCTGGGCGCGAAATTAGAAGCATGCAACTTGGCATGCACGGTATTCTTGCAAGCCGACCCTCCTGTACCAATGGAACGGCGCAGGCAGAGAGGCGTCAGGAAAGCTCTGGAAAAAGGCTACAAGACAGAAGACGGCAATCTGCAGGAGTTCTGGCCGATCATGGTAAACAACCTGCAAACGCGCTACCACGCCCTGCCTACACACTCTTTGGAAGAAATGCAGTACCTGCAAAATCAGTTTCCCAACCAGATTGTCTGCACTATAGCCCGCGACGGTAACGGCATCGCCCAGGCAGGAGCTGTGGCGTTCCTGACCGCTTGCGTTGCGCACGTTCAATACGGTCATGCGACACCTCAAGGAAAGAAAGACGGCGCCCTGGATCTTCTTTACACCCGGTTGATAGACCGCTACCGCCAGCAAGGCTTCCGCTATTTCGACTTTGGCACGAGCAATGAACAAGGAGGCCGCATACTGAACGAAAGCCTGATTGCACAGAAAGAAGGATTTGGAGGCAGAGGTGTTATCTGTCCTACATATAAAATAGTTTTAAACGCAAACAAAGAAACATGAAACGTCTATTTTTCGTATTGGCAACTATAACGTTGCTTCTCTCGGCGATGAGAGGATATGCCCAAACCGATCAGGCTGCCGAAGCGCCCACGACTCTGGAAGGATGGGCTGAGAGAGTGCAGAAATTCGGGAAAGGAATACCCCAGGAACAGGTCTTTATTCATATGGACAACACCTGCTATTTCCTTGGGGACACAATTTACTTCAAGGCCTATGTCAGGCGGAGTGACACAGGAGCGCCCAGCCGGTTGAGCGGCCTGCTCTATGCAGAATTGTTTAATCAGGACGGCTATTTGGTAGAACGGCAGCTTATCGAGCTGAAAAACGGTCAGGGCGATGGTTCCTTCTGCCTACTTGACACACTATACGGCGGTTACTACGAACTGAGAGCCTACACCAGATGGCAACTGAACTGGGGGCAGACAGAGCATTCTCACACAAATTTCGGTGAGAAATGGTTTTTCAACAAAAAGATGGCCAAGGACTATTTCCGCGATTACGAGAAACTCTACAGCCGCGTCTTTCCCGTGTACAATAAGCCAAAAACGCCTGGTGACTTCCAGCAAAACATGACGCTACGCCCCCTGCGCCGTAGGGTAAAGGCTGATACGGATCCGCAAGACGTCATACCACAGCTCTATCCCGAAGGCGGACATCTGGTAGCCGGAGTGGAAAACTGTGTGGCATTCGAGGCTAACGATGAGGAAGGCATACACGTTGACGGTACTTTGACAATAGTCAACCAGTCGGGAAACAAGGTTGCAGAAGGCGTCACAGAGAACCGAGGCCGCGGGACTGTACTCTTCACTCCGGTTGAAGGCGAGAAATACAAGGCGCTATTCACTCTCAAGCAAAACACCACCCTCCTGAAAGCCAAGGAAGGGAAGTGCCCCGAGGTTGAGACAGACGGTTGCGCAATACGGGTCGAACGTAACGGAGACAAACTTTCAATAGGCATCGCCGCAAAAGGAACAGCCGCCTCCGAGAAACTTGGACTGACGGTAATGAGCCAAGGCGTACTCCAGGGATTCCAGGAATTAGGCAGCGGAGGAATACACAGCCTGGATCTGAACACGGCGTCAATGCCCATTGGCATTCTGCAACTTACAGTCTTCAACGCACAGGGACGCATTTATGCAGACCGTCTGGTATTCAACTCTCCGTCTATGACTAATATGGGAGGCCATAAACTTTCCTTCACCGGTATCCAGAAAACGCCTTATGAGCCCTTCGCTGCTATTGACTTGGGCATTGAGGGTGGAGCGCCAGGCAGCATTGTGAGTGTAGCGGTGCGAGATGCCGCACATACGGAATACATCTACGACAATGGCAATATTCTCACCGAGATGCTCTTGAGCAGCCAGATACGAGGTTTCGTAGAGAACCCCGGCTATTTCTTCGAGAAGGATGACGATGAGCATCGCCGCGCATTGGATCTGATGCTGATGGTCCAGGGCTGGCGGCGATTTGACTGGCACATCATGGCCACTCCAGGCGAATTCACCGTGCAATACATGCCCGAGCACACTCAAATGATGAGTGGTGAAATTAACACTTACATGGCCTTCCAGCGCGAGACGGAATTTGAAAAGCAGATTAATGCAGATATAGCCAAGCAGATGCAGACCGAGGAGGAGAAGGAGGCCATGAAGGCCGACAATAGTCACAAGCAGAATACAGCCTCGACCATCCATGTAGGAGACGGCGTGACTGGCGTGGCAGATGTGGTGGAGCAGATGAATGAGAACAGCGCAATAGCCGAGAAAGCCTTCAACAAGGGTGGAGACATACAGAGCACAGTGGTAGTGAACGACCGTTTCAACTTCGGAAAGACGACCCTGAAGCGAGAGGTGCTCACGCATGCAGAGTTCGTAAAGCCTGGTGCTCCAGAGGGGGTTGTGGGAGAGATGATGAGCGAGAAAGGACACTTCAACATTGAGTCGCCACGCTTCTACGGAGGATGTTATTTTTTCCTCGGCGCCAGCGATACTACTAAATGGAAAAAGGACAAGGAATATAATTGGGTGACAAATGGCGAGGATAGCAAACAACAGGTTGTATATCCCGAATTCTACGTCAAGCTGAATCCGCTTTTCCCAAGATTTGTCAAGCCCTACAACGGATACCAGAAGAACGTTGCTGAAGCACCCGAAGGATCTGCTCTCTCAGAGGAATGGATGGAAGGCGTAGACCGGACCCTAAGACAAGTTACCATCGGTGCCAAACGGACCACCTATACGAACTTCGACGCCAGTAAGCCTGCTTTCGTCATAGATGCCTACGATGCCTTTAATGATGTTTGCGATGCCGGACTCTGCAATGGCGTTTTCATGGGCGCTGAACGCTTTATAACCGACATAGCCCGGAACTACATCGGCGACATGAATATGGAGCGGCCCTACGAGATTAAGATGCGCCGCAACAGCCGGCCCGAGAACTTCCACATCTCAGACGGTACTAAGGAGAAGTTCAACCACCTTGCAAATCTGGATAAGGTTTACATCTACACAGACTACAGTCCCCGCCTTGAAGGCGACCGCAGCTTCGAGCAAAGCAATCAGCCCATCGTCGAAGTCGACCTCCGCTTGGATCCCAACGATGCGGTTCAGACCACCTATCGAGATCGTTTCTATGTGCTAAAGGGTTATGCCGTCTGCGAAGATTTCTACCATCCGGATTACTCCAAGAAGCCATTGGAAGGTTTCAAGGATTATCGCCGAACCCTCTTCTGGGATCCCAATGTTCAACTGGACAACCAAGGCAATGCAAAGCTTCATCTGTTCAACAATGGCAAAAAAACGCAAATTGCCATCAGCGCTGAGGGCATGTCAGAAAACGGCACCATGAGCACAGGACTGAGTATGCCTGAAAACCAATAAGTAACAGTTGCATCAGTTTCTACTTTGAACCACAGAATTAAAAATACACAAATTGACAAATTAATAAGATATGGAAGAAAAAAAAATGCTTGAAATTATTGAGAACTTTGCATACGAAGGCAAAGTGGAATCAGTAACCCCCTTGGGTGAAGGTCTTATCAACGACACATATCTGGTTCATACAGCCGGAGTATTTGCTCCCGACTACGTTTTACAGCGTATTAACCATGTAGTGTTCCCCGATGTAGAAATGCTCATGAGGAACATCGCAGCCGTAACCGCACACATCCGACACAAATTAGAACAGCAAGGCGTACAAGACATCAATCGCCGCTGCCTGAATTTCATTCGTTTACGCAATGACTCACAACGCAACTATATAGAGGCCGACGGACAATACTGGCGTCTGATGGTCTTTATTGAGGACTCTGTCACGAAGCAGGCTGTAGATGCCGAGACGAGTCGTGCAGCAGGCAAGGCATTCGGACAATTCGAAGCCATGCTGGCCGACATTCCCGTCGAACTCGGTGAGACCATTCCTAATTTCCATAATATGGAATTCCGCCTGCATCAACTGAGGCAAGTCGTAAGCGAAGACCCGGAAGGGCGAGCCGGAGAACCACAGGTTCAGGAACTCTTACGTGAAATAGAAAATCGCAGCGTTGATATGTGCCGGGCTGAACGGATGGGACGCGAAGGATTACTGCCCCGCCGTGTTTGTCATTGCGATACGAAGGTGAACAACATGCTTTACGATCGGGACGGTAATGTGCTCTGCGTCATCGACCTGGATACCGTCATGCCGGGCTTCGTATTCTCTGACTACGGTGATTTCCTACGTACAGGAGCCGCAGCTGTAGCCGAAGACTTCGGTGACATGAACCAAGTTGCCTTCCGAATGGACATCTTCCGGGCCTTTACAGAAGGTTACCTGCAAGGGGCTGGTTCTTTTCTTACGCCTATCGAAAAAGAGAACCTTGCATGGGCCGCAGGTCTTTTCCCCTATATGCAATGCGTTCGCTTCCTTTGGGACTACCTCAGCGGCGATCATTATTGGAAATGTCGCTATGAAGCTCATAACTTCATACGTGCTTTAAACCAGTTCCACCTGCTATTAGACGTGGAGCGTCACATGCCCGAAATGGAAGACTTCATTATGCAGGCAAAATAAGACAACAAGATTCGGACATAATGAAGATCAAATGGAAATGTCTTAGATATACAAGTAAAGGGGCTGAAAAAGCCCCTTTGCTTTAGGAATGTCGGGATGACAAGATTCGAACTTGCGACCACACGCCCCCCAGACGCGTACTCTAAACCGGACTGAGCTACATCCCGTTCCTTTTACGTGTGCAAAGGTATGGCAATTTTTTGTTCCCTCCAAATTTTTTTGTAACTTTGTACTCAAATTGATGAAAAAAAGCAGTTTTTTTATGCAAATCACCCTCTTGCCGCCCAAGGAAATAGGCGGAACGATATATTTGCCTGCCAGCAAAAGTTTAAGCAATCGTGCGCTGATAATTACTGCGCTCAGCCAAAAGGGGCGGGTTTTCGACGAAAAGATCTTGAGCAGTCTGCAAAACATTTCAGACTGCGATGACACCCGAGTGATGCTAACAGCCTTGCAGGAACGGCCCGAAACGGTAAACGTACAGGCAGCGGGGACGGATATGCGCTTCCTTACAGCATATCTGTCCGTAATCCCGGGCACACATCTTATCACGGGCTCAGAACGGATGCGGCACCGGCCAATTGCTCCGCTTGTGGATGCTTTGCGCCGTCTCGGCAGTCGGATTGACTACTTTGGCGATGAGGGGTTTCCTCCTCTGCATATTGAAGGCAACGACTTATGCGGCGGAGAATTGGATTTACCCGGCGGTGTTAGCAGTCAGTATATAAGTGCCCTGCTCATGATAGGTCCCGTACTGGCCAATGGCATGACACTACACTTAACCGGCCAGGTCGTAAGCCGCCCTTACATTGACATGACACTTGAGGTTATGCACCATTTTGGTGCGCAGGCACAATGGATGGACGAGCGGACCATTCATGTAGAAAGCGGAGGTTACAAGCTTACACCTTATTATATAGAGAGCGACTGGAGTGCTTCCAGCTACTGGTATGAAATGATAGCGCTTTCATCCGATCCAAGCGCCAAGATAATCCTGCCGGGACTATTTCAGAGAAGCCTTCAGGGCGATGGAGCAGTACAAAGGATGTTCCGTCCTTTAGGTGTAGAAACGGAGTTCGTCCGGGATGCCAGCGGATTAGAGGGCGTCTTGCTCAGGAAAACAGAATGCCAGGTCAAGCGGCTTAGCCTGGACTTCTCCAACCAGCCCGACTTGGCACAGACGTTAGTGGTAACATGTGCCATGTTAGGCATCCCATTCCATTTCACGGGACTGCAAAGCCTGAAGATAAAGGAGACAGACCGTTTAGCCGCACTACGGATAGAGCTAAGAAAGCTCGGCTACATTCTCCATGAAGAGCAGGGCTCCATACTTCAATGGGATGGAGAGCGCACCTCAGCCCAGCCAGACGCAGCAATTGATACTTATGAAGACCATCGGATGGCCATGTCTTTTGCACCCGCCTGCCTGAAATTAGGGTCAATTAAGATAAACGACCCTCACGTTGTCAGCAAGTCCTATCCTTCGTTTTGGGACGATTTGGAGAAAGCACAATTCAAAGTCCAGGACACGCAACATATTTGAACATGATATTTTTTTACACAATCATCACTCTCCTCATTCTGGGACTGGTAGCGGGTTTGGCACATTGGATCCGAAGATGGAGGTATGGGCAGATGGTCAAAAAGGGCATCATCGACGAAGTCGACATCCCCCCTACGCTGAACCCGGCAGACATGGAATGCTGCGGGCAGCACGAGGTTTGCGAGAAGGAAAGCCTGCTGGCAGCATTGAGCCGGCAGATAGAGTATTATGACGACGAAGAGCTGGACCGTTTCAGGGGACGAAAGAGTAATGAATATTCAGAAGAAGAGATAGATGAATTTAGGAATATTCTTTACACAATGCGCAGCGACGAAGTTGCCGGCTGGGGGCGCAGTCTGCAGTTGAGACAGGTGGAGCTGCCCGACGAAGTGAAGGACGAACTCTTCCTGATTATAGGAGAACGGAGAAGCGGCGCATGAAAGAATCTCCGAAAAGTTGCACAGGCAAACAATATTTTCCACGCGAGTACGTTATTAAATATAGTGAAAGGATTAAAAGACATCGTTGAGCACAGGAAGAAGGGCGCCTTCATTCCTGCATTTTGGATCATGTTCTGCATGGTTCTCATGGTGTCATGTTCTACAAAGAAGAATACTGCCGGAACGCGATTCTATCACTCAACGACAGCGCATTTCAACACGCTTTACAATGGACAGCAGGCCTTCCTCGAAGGCTTAGATGCACAGATTCGCGGACACAAAGACGACTATACCAGGCTATTGCCCATGTATCTGAGCACGAATAAGAGTACGGCAAACATCGGAAAATCGAACTACGAGACGGCAATCACGAAAAGCGAGAAGGCCATTAAGGTACATAGCATTAAAAAACGCCCCAACATTAACGGCAACAAACGACGCACCCCCAAACAAAAGGCATTCCTGGCCCAAAAGGAGTTCAATCCATACTTGCGGCATGCCTGGCTGATGATGGCCGAGGCACAATTCAACCGGGGAGAATTTATCGAGGCCGCCTCTACACTTAACTACATATTACGCCTATATAGCACTCAGCCGGAGGTAACAAGCGTGGCTAAAGCACGACTTGCACGTTGTTACGTAGCCATGGAATGGCCCTACGATGCCGAAGACATTCTGAACAAGATGAAGCGGGACAGCATGTCCAGAAAGGGTGTACTGGAACGCGATAACACCATGGCAGCCTACCTGATTCAGACGCATCAATACAAGGAAGCCATCCCATACCTGCAGAGTGCAGTACGCAGCACACACGGCAAACTGCAGAAAGCACGTATGAACTTCCTCCTAGGTCAGCTTTATCAGCAGACCGATGATGGGCAGCAGGCCTATAAGGCCTTGAGCCGGGTAATACGCAGCAACCCGCCCTACGAACTGGCATTCAATGCCCGTATCTTACAGACAGAGGTTCTGCCCCGAGACAAGTACAAGCAGATGATAGCAAAGCTGAGGAGGATGGCCAAGAGCGACAAGAACAAGGACTATTTGGATAAAGTCTATTATGCCATCGGCAATATCTACTTGAGCGTTCAAGACACGGCACATTGCATCGGCGCCTATGAGCGGGGTGTTTTGGAGGCTACCCAGAGCGGCATTGCCAAAGCTGTGCTACTGCTGCGCCTGAGTCAGCTCTACTGGGACATGGAGAACTACATCGAGGCGGCACGGACCTACAAGCAATGTGTGTCCATCTTGGACAAAGAACATGAAGAGTTCAAGGAGAGTGAACGCCGCAGCAAGATCCTGACCGACCTGGAACCTCACCTTAGCGCCATTAAGTTGCAGGACAGCTTGCAGGAACTGGCCCGAATGGACGAGCAAGACCGCCTGGTGGCCATCGACCGCGTGATAGAGCTCTTGAAGAAGAAGGAAAAGGAAGAGGAGAAGCTGGCAGCCAAGAAGGGACTCTCCCGCACTGGTGCAAATGCCCGGCCGGGTGCTGCGCCGCAAACCCAGAACCGCACTTCTGCGCCACAGACACCCGCTGCCTCATCGGCTGCGTCATCAACGCCAAAAGGCGACTGGTATTTCTATAATCCGCGTACCGTCAGTCAGGGTGTTCAGGAGTTCCAGCGCCGGTGGGGACAGCGCCACAACGAAGACAACTGGCGCATTAGCCGCAAGGCCTCACTGCCAAATGCCGGAGATGTGGCAGACATCAGTCAGGACGAGCTGGACAATGACAGCTTGTATGGCGAGGTGGGAGAAGAACTGTCCGAAGAAGAACAGGCCATCAAGGATTCACTGGCCAACGACCCACACCACCGCGAATACTACCTGAAGCAGATACCCCTTACCGAAGATATGCTGGAGGCCTCCAACCAGGCACTGTCCAACGGCCTTTACAATGCGGGAGTGCTCGAGCAGGAGCAGCTGGAGAACTTCCCGTTGGCCGAGCGCACCATGCTTCGCCTGCTCAACGACTTCCCCGAGCGCGAAGACCTGGATAACATCTACTACCACCTCTTCCTCCTTTATGGCCGGTTGGGCGATGACGAGAAGGCCGAGAACTACCGCAGCCTGCTGCTCGAACAGTACCCCGAGAGCCGCCTGGCCGTACTCCTCGGCAATCCCAACTACGACATGATTGCCCGCGAGGGAAAACATGTCGAAGACTCCATCTATCAAGTCGCCTATGCCGCCTACCAGGCTTCAGACTATGCCGAAGTAGGGCGCAACTACGAATATTGTACCGAGAACTTCCCGGAAGGACAGAACCGGGCAAGGCTAATGTTCGTTCATGCCATGAGCCTGCTCTATTCCGGAGAGCGCGACTCCTTCCTGGTCGTTTTGCAGGAAGTCGTACAGAAGTATCCGAAGGAGGAGGTTACCCAGCTGGCAAGCTTCATCGTGAAGGGTGTGCAGGACGGAAGGCCGCTGATGGAGGACAAATACGATGCAAGCAACATCTGGGGACGCCGCAACCGGAGAAGCGGGCAAGACAGCACCGAGGTGGCACCCGAGCTGAAGGAAGACCGCTACGGCGACTTTGCCTTCGTACTGGCCTACCCCACCGGAAGCCTCAACGAGGATCAACTGCTATATGAGATGGCACGCTACAACTTCACCAACTATATGGTGAGGAACTTCGAGATGGAAATGACCGAAGACCAGGGACTGAGCATGATGACCGTCAAGGGCTTCCAGTCCTATGACGAAGTGCATGCCTATGCCCAGAATCTCTATCTGGACGAGCACATGAGTACCGTGCTGAAGGGCATACGCACCCTGCTCATCTCCGAGGAGAACCTGAAACTCCTCGGCAAGGAGTTCAGCTTCGACGAGTACAAGGAATTCTACGACGAGAAGTTTGCCCCGCTCGATGTGCCCGAAGACCTACAGATCGACGAACCGACGAATATGGAGATACTCGACCCCGATGATGCAGATGCCCAGACCGAAGAGACAGAGGAAGCAGAAACCGAGGAGGACGACGATGACGACTTCTTCCCGTTCTGAATCAGATTGATGAACCAGAATATGAACCTTTTCAATGGAAGAAACAAGGAAATTCAGACTACTATGGGTGGACGACGAGATTGAACTCCTGGGAGCCCACATCATGTTCCTGGAGAAGAAGGGATACCAGGTAGAGACCGTCACAAACGGATACGACGCACTGGACCGCTGCGGCGACGAAGCCTTCGACCTGATACTCCTGGATGAGAACATGCCCGGCCTGAGCGGACTCGAGACGCTTAACCGGATAAAGGAACTCCAGCCCAGCACACCAGTGGTCATGGTGACGAAGAGCGAGGAGGAGAACATCATGGAGCAAGCCATCGGAGCCAAGATTGCCGACTACCTGATAAAGCCCGTCAACCCGACGCAGATCCTGCTGACGCTGAAGAAGAACATCCACCAGCGCGAAATCGTGACGGCAGCCACTCAGACAGCCTATCAGCAAGACTTCCAGGGCCTGACGATGCTCATCAACGAAGCCACGGACCTGGAGCAGTGGATCGAGGTCTATCGCCGCCTCACGAACTGGGAGATGCAGCTCTCGGAAACGGACAGCGGCATGAAGGAGATGCTCGCCATGCAGCGCACCGAGGCAAACGGCGAGTTCACCAAGTTCATAAAGCGCCACTACATGAAATGGATGGAGCGCCCCGAAGGGCGACCGCTCATGAGTCCCGACATCTTCAAGCACAGCGTCTTCCCCGCCCTGACCGCCGGGGAGAAAGTCTTCCTTGTCGTCATCGACAACTTCCGATACGACCAGTGGCGCATGATACAACCCGAGCTGGCCGACCTCTTCACCATCGACGAGGGACTCTACTGCAGCATCCTGCCCACAGCCACGCAGTATGCCCGCAATGCCATCTTCAGCGGCCTGATGCCCAACATCATCGCACAGATGTTCCCCGACCTCTGGGTTGACGAAGATTCCGAGGAGGGCAAGAACCTCAACGAAGCGCCCCTCATACAGACACAGTTCGAGCGATACAGGAAGCGCCACACCTTCACCTACCATAAGATCAATGATTCGCAGGCAGCTGAGAAGCTCGTGCAGCAACTGCCCAGCCTGGCCAAGTACGACCTGAACGTAGTGGTGCTGAACTTCATAGACATGCTCAGCCACGCCCGCACGGAAAGCCGCATGGTTCGCGAGCTGGCCAGCAACGAGGCCGCCTACCGCAGCATCACCCTCAGCTGGTTCCGCCATTCGGCAGCGGGCGACCTGTTCCGCGCACTGGCGACGAGCGACTACCGCATCATCCTCACCACCGACCACGGCAGCATCCGATGCTACAACCCCGTCCGCGTCCAGGGCGACCGTAACACGAACACCAACCTGCGCTACAAGCTGGGCAAGAGCCTCTCCTACAACCCGCGCGAGGTCTTCGAGATACGCGACCCCCTGCGCGCAGGGCTACCCAGCCCCAACCTGTCCACGGCATACATCTTTGCCACCGGAGAGGACTTCTTCGCCTACCCCAACAACTACAATTACTACGTCCAGTACTACAAGGACACGTTCCAGCACGGCGGAATCAGCATGGAGGAAATGCTCATACCGCTCATCGAACTGAAGGGGAAAAGAAGATGAATAGTTTAAATTCAAAATTCAAAATTGATAAATTCAAAATTGAGCTGCGTTCGACTCATGTTCAAAATTGAGCTGCGCCATGCTCCATAAGACAATGAAGATAACATTCACTTTAGCCGAGACGCAGGCTGCGGCACGCCAGTTTGTCCAGAGCCTCGGACAACTGGGCGTAATAGCCTTCCACGGTGCGATGGGCGCCGGCAAGACCACATTCATACGCGCCCTCTGCCAGGAACTGGGGGTGGAGGACGTCGTGACGTCGCCCACCTTTGCCATCGTCAACGAATACTCCTCCGCCCAGGGACCCGTTTATCATTTCGATTTCTACCGCCTGCGCCAGCTCCAGGAGGCACTCGACATCGGACTGGAAGAGTACCTCATGAGCGGATACCCCTGCCTGATGGAATGGCCCGAAATAGTGGAGCCCCTGCTGCCCGACGACACCACCTACGTCTCCATCAGCGAGAACCCCGACGGCACACGCACCCTGGAGTTTTGAGTTTTCATCTTACCGCATTCATGAAGCATAGCGTTCATCTCATATTAGTTTTCTGGGCAACCATCCTGATGAGTTGCGGAGGCAATCCATTCCATAACGGAAAGAACAGGAGGCATCTTGCACTTATGGACTCCCTTGTGGAGGCTGATGCCGACAGCGCGCTGCGGCTGATGGGACAGACACAGAGCGGGGGGTGGTCGCGCCGCGATGCGATGCGGCTGGAGCTGCTGAGGGCCAAGGCGATGAACCGGGCAGACAGTCTCTTTACGACCGACTCTCTGATGCTCAGCGTCGTGAAGTATTATCAGCGGCACGGCTCTCGGAACGACCGTATGCTCTCGCTCTACCTGCTGGGCTGCACCTACCGTGATATGGGTGCCGCACCCCGCGCCATCGAGACCTGGCAAAAGGCAGTTGCCGAAGCAGACACCACCCGCCAGGACTGCGACCTCTCCACCCTGATGAGGATTCACTCGCAGATGAATGGGCTTTATACCCGCCAGCGCCTGCCTGAGTATGCGCAGCAGGAAATAGAAATAGCCGAGGCACTTTGCTGGAAGATGAAAGGCACGCTTAATGCCCTTATCTTCGAGGAAAAGAAATGCAACATTTTGTTCAGCAAAGGGGAATATGAGGAATGCATCCAGGCCAGCAATGCCCTTTATCAGCGCTATTTGCAATATGGATACAGGGAGGAAGCAAAAGTTGTAAGTATATTCAGCCTGAAGTCTTATCTCGCTATCGGCGAATACGCCAAGGCCAAGCCATACCTTGATCTTTACGAATCCTATTGTCTCTCACTATCTGATTCCAGAAAATTAAACGGCGGTCTTGCACCTTATTATATTAATAAGGGCAATTACTATTTAGGTATTGGAAAGATGGACTCTGCCGAGGACTGTTTCAGAAAAGCTTTACCAGACAAGAGTAAAAGGAATAATGCACTTCTTATCTATAAGGGGCTTTATCAGACATACAGTCAGCAATGTCGTCTGGACTCTGCTCTGAAATACATGTCGCTTTATTCTGAAGCCAAGGAACGGGACTTTTATAATTCTGCGGCCCAGGCCACAATCAATGCCAAGAACCTCTATGACTATAGCGTGGAACAGAAGATTTCCATAGAGGAGCAAGAAAAGGCCACCCTGCGGATACGATACATCTATGCACTAATCTTCATCATTGCGATATTACTCTGTTGTGCCATGTTTATCTGGAATCGCATGTTAAAAAAAGATTTTGTACTCCAACAGGAAAAGGATAAGTTGCAGAGCATCACCCAGGATTTGCAAGACTCGAAAAAACTGCTTACAGCCCTCTATGAAGAAAAGGAAAGGATAAAGAAATCTGAAGGCGATGCTTTGGAACGTATTGCAGACCTCGATTCTGAGATGAAGCGACTGATTGACAAGCATTATAGCGAGGAAGCAAAGCGGAAATCGGCTGAACAGGAGCGGAAGGCTTTAGACACACAGCTTTCAGCTGAACGGGAAAGAGTGGAGAAATACAGAGAAGAGCTAAAAGCATTACAGAATAGAATATCCGAACAGGAGGAGGAAATCATACGATACCAAGAGGAACGCAATAGAAGTGAACGGGTTCTTGCTATGATTCCGTCCATGCAGAGAGCAAAATCGATGGCTGAGTCAGAAATCATGGCTAGGTTTATTGCCGTGCGAAATGGGGAAAGTAGAGTTCCCCTGACAGATACGGACTGGCAAGACCTTGAAGACACAATAACATCCATTTATCCCCGATTTACTGGGCAGATAAATGTAAATTCTCTGCTCACAGATACTGATTACAAGATATGCCTTCTCGTGAAAGCTCAGTTCTGTCCCAAGGATATCGATGTATTAATGGGCTGGAGTATAGGCTATTCTTCTACTGTGCGCCGACGTCTTCTTGAAGTTGTCTTTAATATAAAGGGTGGTGCAGCAGAGTTTGATCGTAAAATAGGTCTTTTACAATAACTAAAGAAGGATTTGTCGATTCCTGTCGAGAAAAAGTTCTTTTTCTTTCAGATGACAGTAAATTGCTAAAGAACAGCCGCTTGCGTTGTTTTGCTAATTTTTCTATTTCTTTTTTGTCGATTCCTGTCGAGTAAAAGACTGGAAAATAATTGCGAGGATTAGCCGAAATCGCGTACTTTGCCACCGAAAACGGCTGTGGAGTAACTGTGGAGTAACTTTCATTGCCATAAATCAAAAAAAATTATTAACAAATATTTAATTAACATGAACAAACAATTTTTATTCTTGGTAGTCCTGGCAATATTGATGCAGGGCGTAGTGAGTAACAAAGTCTGGGCCGATGGTGACGATCCCATTTCGTTTATTATTCTTCCGCCAGAAGGTGGTGGTGATGCCCCCCTTCCAGGAGGTTCTGGTGGAGATGATAATGGTAGTGGCGAGCACTCTGACCCCAAATCCCCTGTTCAGATGCCCACTGTGGTGCAGGATGACTACACCTTATATTTCTATAGCGGGTGCGCGGGCAGTATCTTACAAATTCGCGATGAGTTCGAAACCGTAGTGTATTCAACCATAATCACCGATGAAACCGACGAAATCACATTGCCATCCACCCTCAGCGGAACGTATGAGATACGCCTTATTCGCGGTAGTAATACCTTCGTGGGGGAGATAGAGTTATAATTATTCTACAAACAAAACAACTATAACCAAAATGAACATCATGAAAAAGATTATATTAATTTCCATTACAGCATTTGTTTTGTTTAGCTGTACGGATGCCATGCAGGAGTATGCTGCAATAGATGACCAAAACAACTGTGTTCAGATGGAATCTGGTGATTCCCATTTCGTATCCAAAAGTGATATAGCGGCCTTGCTCAGGGCGCAGAGCAATTCCACAAGGGCGGCATCTGATTGCGAGGATGATATCATCTGCTTCGAGGACGACAAGCATGACACACTGCTCTATGCCTGCAACAAGGCTGATGGCGGATGGATTGTCTATGCTTCAGACACTCGCGTACCTGCTATTATTGCAGAGAGCCCATCTGGCACCTTTTCCGAGGCTATGGAAAATGAAGCTGCATACGTCTGGTTACAGACAATAGCTGAGGACATAAAGGTCATAAAGAGCCTGAGTGACGATAAGCTGAATTTCTCTGCAGAGGAGATAGAGAACAACAAGAAGTTTTGGAAATCTATCTCATCCCCTGACGAATATGTGAAGGAAAAGCTCGCCAAGGAAGGATTCAATGAAACGAGAGGACACCCATTACTACCGACTGGGCATTATGAACTCGTCAGCACTACTTCATTTTGGGGCCAAAGCCTTCCTATCCCCAGGATGACAACTACTGATTGGCATCAAAATGCTCCCTTTAATAATTATTGTCCCTACAAATCCGATAATAGCTGGGACCATGCTCCTGCTGGTTGCAATGCTATAGCAGCAGCTCAAATGCTTTACTTCCTACACAATAAATTTGGTGTACCAGCGACAGCTCCATCCCAGGCATACGTCTTTGGTCATGTAGGGGATCCTGACTATAATTGGAGTCAATATAATTACACATCTACTATTTGGAATGATATGCGACTTGATGCCAGTTATGCTGCACCACTTATTGCTGATGTAGGGCGCCGGGTCCAGATGTCTTATGGGAACAACAGTTCAGGTTCACATGCATTCTTTTTACCTACTACCGTATTCGAACCCTATGGCATTAGTTGCAATTACCTGCATAACATTAATTATAATGTGGACAGTTTAAAAATGTCCCTCAAGAGAGACAGCATCCCCGTAATCCTAATAGCACGAGCGTCCCTCGACACCACCACAGTTGGTCATGCTTTCATTGCAGACCGTTATAAGTGCAGCGGGTATATAACAAGACACACCTATCAGTGGGTGTGGGACGTCATCCCACCTGGCAGTATGATACCCATGTATCCGGATAATGTTGAGGACGATGTAACCCTGGCGGAGATTAACATGATTGGCATGAACTGGGGATGGGGCTCATTTTACAATAACGGCGAATTTTACACGTTGACAGGAGACTGGATTAATCATAATGACATCGATCTCCTTAATTGGAACATCAACAGGGAAATGATTTGCAACTTCAAGGTAATGAACAATTAGCATACTGCCTTCAACATGATAAGATTTGACTATTTTATAAATAAGCTGTCCGCCTTGTCAGTTGCCATGCTTTTAGGCATGGCACTGCCATGCTGCTCAGACGATGTTGAAATAGCCAGCCCGGAAGAAGAGGAGCCTGAGTCGGCAGAAAGGAAGTGGGACATGACAGTTGAGGCTGTGATGGAGGGCGGGACGCGTACAGCAGCGACGGTGGAAGACTTCGTCCATCCCT
>JAILKU010000025.1 GCA_024693505.1 Bacteroidaceae bacterium
TTGATACTGATTCCCTTAATCTGAAATTGGGCAGTTGGGAGTTTGCTTTGCCTCAAGTTTGGACAGAAAACCTCTTGGGCCTTTTGGCCTGTTTGGGTACGGCTTATATTATTGCTGAGACGAACAATTCTTTGCAGATCATCCGTATTCGAACTCGTTTAATGTCTTGTGTATGGTTGATTCTGTTCGCCTGTCTTCCTTTTGTGTATCCGGTTGGACCTCCATCCCTTTGTGCTTTATGTTATGCTATAGGCCTTTTTATACTCTATCGATGTTATCAGGACGACCCTCCTGTGGTTCAGGTCTTTCATAGTATGCTTTGCCTGGGGATCGGTAGCCTTTTCTGGATGCCGTTAGCATGGACGGGAATATTGTTTTTCTTCTGCTTTGCTGTAGTTCTCCGTTATTTTTCGTGGAGATGTTTTTGGGCTGGGCTCATCGGGCTGCTACTTCCCTACTGGTGCTGGTTCTTATGGGCTTTGAGCACAAATGACTATATTCCATTAATTGACCACCTTCGCCAATTATGGCATTTTCAGGTTCCAAGTATCTCTCTTCTCATGCAGTGGCCAACCTCCTGGTGGGTTTGTTGGATTCTTTCCGCATCGTTGGCAGTCATTGGCATTTTCCATTTCTATCTTACCAGTTTTAATGATCGCTTGCGTGTCCGCACATTATTTCATCTCTATTTCGCACAAAGTGTGTTCTTTCAAATAGCACTTTTCCTGCAGCCTAATTTCTATCCTGTATTGATGCCTTTGCTCTTGATAACTTCGACGCCGTTTGTTGCTCACTTCTTTGCGCTAACACATAGCCGTTTGTCCAATCTCTTTTTCTGTTTGGCTTGTGCCGGTTGCATGGCATTGTTAGTTTTACGGATGCTTGACTATACATACTAAACCCAATCGGTCATTGGTGCGTAACCGTCCAATGACCGATTCGGGTTTAATATAGGAATGTCGAATCTTATTCTTCAGATTGTTCGGCATAGTCCATTTCAGCTTCTACAATCCATCGGAGTTCTTCTGGTGAAAAATCCCCCATTTTATCTTTGTGGGCTTGTTTGGACAAATGTAGTGCAATGTTGTCAATATCAATGTCAATATAGCCCTCGTCATCAGGTTCCGCATCCAGGATTCCGCTGGTAGCATAGTAATCTACTAATACATCTAGAAAATAGTATAGCTCATCTTCCGTGAAACGTTCTTTCAAATCGTAAGGAAGATGGTTCTGGATGAAGCTCACCGTCTGGCGGTCGTCTTCAGCATCTTGAAGAAGCTCTTCGTCAAATGTCATAGTATATTCTTTAATTTTTCTTCCAAAACGGCTTTGCTGGCAGCTCCCACTTGTTTATCTACAACTTGGCCATTTTTGATGAACAGGATGGTCGGAATGTTGCGAATGCCAAATCGTGCACTCAGCTCGTCTTCTTCATCAACGTCACATTTGCCAATTATAGCATGCCCGTCATATTCTTGAGCCAGTTGCTCGATGAGAGGACCGACCATGCGACAAGGGCCACACCAAGTAGCCCAAAAATCTAATACCATAGGCTTTCCGGTATTCAGAAAGGCCTCGAAATTTTCGCTTGTAATAACTTGTGCCATAAATAATAATTAAATAAGAGTGAAACTTAAATTGTTTTTTGCATTATCTTCCAGGAATTCAATAAATTCTTTTTTGACGTTTACTTTCATTGATGGGGAGGATAGGGAGATGATTTCTCCGTCTCCATCTTGTATTCTGATAATTAGTTCTGCTGACCCGTCTTTCTTGTCTGCCATCTCAATTAACCCTGCAACCATATCGTCGGTAATGGAGTGCTCAGGAACTGTTATGGTCAGGCGTTGGATGGAATCTTTGACGATGTCATTAAGGAACTTTACATCTCCTATAACCAGTTCCGTTTTTCCTTTTATGAACTGATGAGGCCTTACTTGGGCCGTGATGAAAATCATATTGCCTTCTTGCATATATCCTCCCCAACGGCTCCACTGTTCTTTAAATAAAGCCAACTCGCCTACACCATTGTAGTCTTCGATGCTTACGATACCATAGGCCGCTCCATTCTTGCTGACGCCTTTTCTGACATTTGTAACAATGCCGCCTACAGTGACTTCTTGGTCTGCGTATTGGGTGAGGTCTGCAAGGTCTTCGGCATGAATAGAGCATTTATATTGAAGTATTATAGAATAGTCATCCAGGGGATGAGCACTGAGATATATGCCGATAAGCTCTTTTTCTTGGCTGAGACGTTCCAAGTCTGTCCAGGGCGTTACTGTCGGCGGAGTCGGGTGGCTGACTTCTACCATGTCAAGACTTCCAAAAAGACTGTTCTGGGCTTCCTGGAGAGAGGTCTGGTAGCTCGTGCCATATCTGATTAAGATGTCGGAGAAAGCTTCTCCTCGTGGGGTCTTACCTACGATTTGTTCTCGTGTAATCTCTGGCGCAAATGAGTCTAGTGCTCCACTTAAGGCCAGACACTCCAGTCCGCTTCTCTTCAAGGCATTTAAGTTGACACGTTGTACAAAATCATATATAGAGGTATAGTTCCCACCGCGTTTCCGTTCGCTTATGATGGCTTCGACAGCTCCTTCGCCAAGTCCCTTGATGGCAGCCAGTCCGAACCGGACATTCCCATAGCTGTCCACGCTGAACTTTGCCTGGCTCTGGTTTACGTCTGGTCCCAGGCAGGATATCTTCATCGTCTTGCATTCGTTCATCAACTTCGTGATTTCTTTGATGTCTGAAAGGTTCCTGCTCAGCGATGCTGCCATGTATTCCGAAGGGAAGTTCGCTTTTAGATATGCTGTCTGATAGGCCACCCAGGAGTAGCAGGTGGCGTGACTTTTGTTGAAGGCATAAGAGGCAAATTTTTCCCAGTCGCTCCATATCTTCTCCAGTGTTTTGGGGTCGTGTCCGTTTGCTTGTCCTTGCTTGATGAACTTAGGCTTCATGTGGTCCAGCTTATCCTTAAGCTTTTTACCCATAGCTTTTCGCAACGTGTCACTTTCTCCACGAGTGAAGTTTGCCAATTGACGACTTAAAAGCATGACCTGCTCCTGATACACCGTAATGCCATAAGTGTCTTTCAGGTACTTCTCCATGCATGGAATGTCGTAGCTGACGGGCTTTCTTCCTTGCTTGCGGTCGATGAAGTCGGGAATGTAGTCCATTGGCCCGGGACGGTAGAGGGCATTCATGGCGATGAGGTCCTCGAACGTGGAGGGCTGCAATTCGCGCAGATATTTCTGCATGCCTACGGACTCGAACTGGAATGTGCCGACTGTTTGTCCGTCGCAGTATAGCTTGTAGGTGGCAGGGTCATCAATGTCCAGATTATCAACATCTACGTCCAAACCGATACTGTCTTTGATATAGGCCACACACTCTTTGATTACAGAGAGATTCTTCAGTCCCAGAAAGTCCATCTTGATGAGTCCCGTGTCTTCAATAACAGACCCTTCGTACTGGGTGCAACGCAGTTTCTCCCCTGTTTCTTTGTCTTCTGCAGTACTGACAGGAACCCAGTCTGACACATCATCGCGGCAAATAATCACGCCACAAGCGTGAACGCCTGTGTTGCGCACATTGCCTTCCAGCATTCTTGCATATTTTAGGGTGTCGCGATAGAGGGGATTTGACGATGCTTCAGCCTCGGCCAGTTGTGGCACGCAGGCGATGGCATTCTTCAGGTTCATCTTGCGCGGCTTGCCATTCTCGTCATCGGGCAGGCGGTCTGGAATGGCCTTGCACCATCCGTTTACGATGTCGAGAGGCACTTTCTGGACGCGCGCCACGTCCTTAATGGCCAATTTGGTGGCCATCGTGCCGTAAGTAATAATATGTGAGACTTTTTCCTCGCCATATTTCTGCGTGACCCAAGAAAGGACTTTGCCGCGTCCTTCATCATCGAAATCTACGTCTATATCAGGTAGCGAGATTCTATCGGGGTTCAGGAAACGCTCAAACAGCAGGTCGTACTTGATGGGGTCGATTTTTGTGATGCCCAGGCAATATGCCACTTCGCTGCCGGCTGCACTTCCTCTTCCCGGACCTACCGAAACGTCTAGCTCGTGGCGGGCTGCATTTATGTAGTCTTGCACAATCAGGAAATAGCCTGGGAAACCCATTGTCTTCATGACGTGCAGTTCAAACTTCATGCGTTCGGTTACCTCCTCGGGCAACGGTTCGCCATATATTTTCTTTGCACCTCCATAAGCAAGATACCCCAGATAGTCGGCTTCCAGTTTCAGACGGTACAGCTTGTCCACACCGCCCAGCTTCTCTATCTTCTTTTCAGCGTCTTCCCGGCTCATGACCTCTTGCCCGTTCTCATCTCGGGTAAATTCCTCAAAGAGTTGTTCGTCGGTAAATTTCTTGTGGTATTCCTCTTCAGTACCGAACGACTCGGGTATGTTGAAGTTGGGCATGATGGGGGCGTGGTCAATGCTGTAGAACTCCACCTGGTCGCAGATGTCGCAAGTGTTGCTGAGCGCTTCCGGCACATCGCTGAAGATGTCGTTCATCTCCTGACGGGTCTTAAACCACTCCTGTTTTGTATAGAGCATGCGTTTGGGGTCGTCCAGGTCGCGGTTCGTGCCAAGGCAGAGCAGGCGGTCGTGGGCTTCGGCATTGTCTTCGTCAACGAAATGTACATCGTTAGTACAGACAAGTCGTACGTTGTATTTTTTTGCCAAACGGATAATCTCTGCGTTTGCGCGCTGTTGTTCGGGGTAGGTCTCCCTGTTTGCCCGTTGCATCGGGTCTTTTACCTCATGACGTTGCATTTCAAGGTAATAGTCGTCACCGAAGACCCGCTTGTACCATTGAATCGTTTCTTCTGTCTTGGCCAAGTCTCCTGCCAGAATGCTTCGAGGCACCTCGCCGGCAAGGCAGGCTGAGCAAACGATGAGTCCTTCGTGATACTTCTCCAGTTCATCGTGGTCTGTTCGGGGCTTGTTGTAGAATCCTTCGGTCCACGAGCGCGACACCAATTTTATTAAGTTGTGATACCCTTTCTCGTTTTTTGCCAGAACAACCAGATGGTATCGCTTGGAGTCCAGTTCTTTCGTCTTCTCGTACATCGTACGCTCGGCTACGTACATCTCGCATCCGAAAATGGGCTTGAACGGTTTCTTCTGTTTGGCTGCGGATAGTTTTTCTTCAGTCTCTCGAATGGCGTCACTGTCTGGATTCTCAGCCTCCTGCAGTTCTTTCAGTTTCTGCTCAAGTGACTTGACTTCTGCCTTAAGGGCGCCGTTTTTCTTGTTGGTATAGTTAAAGAATTCTTTCACGCCCATCATATTGCCGTGGTCGGTTATAGCCATGCCTCGCATGCCGTCGGCAATGGCTTTATCCACCAGCCGGGACACACTGGCCTGCCCATCCAGCAAAGAATACTGCGTATGAACGTGTAGATGCACGAAATCTTCCATATCTGATTGCTCCTGTCTTATTTTTTGGCATAAAGTTACGCCTTTTCTCTTAAATATGCAATATTGTTACCTCTTTTTTTGGTCTATCGGCAAAAAAAAGCTAACTTTGCACCCGAGCATAACAAAAACTCATGGGAAAAAGATTAAAGAAACTGAAGAAAATCAGACTTCACCACGAAGGCATACGCCCTCTCATCGGAAGCGCCGCCGTCCTGGCTCTTCTGGGTCTGGTTATCTATTATGCATTCAGCAGTTACATACCTCTATATATCTTTCTGGGCATCGGCTTGACGGCTTATCTGATAATGGTGAATTTCTTTCGCTGCCCCATCCGCATCTTCGATGGTGAGACAGAAAACATTGTCGTAGCCCCTTGCGACGGAAAGGTCGTTGTCGTAGAGGAGGTCGAGGAGAACGAGTTCCTGCACGACCGCTGCCTGATGGTGAGCATTTTTATGAGTCTGTTCAACGTTCACGCCAACTGGATTCCCGTTGACGGAACGGTGAAGCTGGTGAATCACCAGGACGGCAACTTCCATCGCGCCTGGCTGCCCAAGGCCAGCGAGGAGAACGAGCGAAGCGCCATCCTTATCACCACCCCCGACGGCACAGACATCCTGGTGCGTCAGGTGGCAGGAGCCGTAGCCCGGCGTATCGTCACCTATGCCCAAGAGGGCGAGGACTGCTACGTCGATGAGCACCTGGGCTTCATCAAGTTCGGCTCTCGAGTTGATGTCTATCTGCCTCTGGATAGCGAGGTGCTGGTGAAGCTGAACCAGAAGACCACGGGCAACGAAACGGTCATTGCCAAGCTTCGTCCCAAGAACAAACCAGACGAGGATGCTGAAGCTTGAAAGCATGAAGAGATTATCCTGAGCACCGACTTATGACCTATCGCCTTTTTACCCTGCCCAACCTTATCACCTGCTGCAACCTCGTCTGCGGTTGTATCGCTACGGGCGCTGCCTTCCACGGCCAGTATCAATGGGCCTTGCTCTTTATCGTCCTGGGGGCCGTTTTCGATTTCTTCGACGGACTTACGGCACGCGCCCTCAGCATTTCCGGACCCATCGGTAAGGAGCTGGACTCGCTGGCCGATGTAGTGACTTTCGGTCTGGCACCCAGTACCGTCATCTTCTATCTCTTCCACGAGGTACACTACCCGGCCCAGCTGATGCCTCTGCACAGCGTCCTGCCCTATACGGCCTTCATCATGACGGCTTTCTCTGCCCTTCGCCTGGCAAAGTTCAACCTCGATACGCGCCAGAGCACAGAGTTCATCGGACTGCCTACGCCCGCCAATGCGCTCTTCTGGGGCTCTTTGGCTCTGGGGCAGCATGCCTTCCTCACTTCTCTGCGCTTCAACGCGCTCTTCCTGCTGCTCTTTATGCTGCTCTTCAGCTGGCTTCTGGTGGCCGAGGTACCGATGCTTTCCCTGAAGGTCAAGACGTGGAACTGGCGCGAGAACCGTTGGAAGTACATCCTCCTGCTTGGCGCGCTGCCCTGTCTCCTGCTGGGCCGCTCTGCTTTTGCAGCCATCATCCTTTGGTACATCGTGCTTTCGCTCGTCAGGACAAAAACCTGGGTGGAATAATTGCAAAACCCGCCTGAAAAAAATAACCCAGCCCAAGAAAAGAATCAGCCTCCTGCTTTCGCCCCATGAATCCAAAGCATAATACATACAAATCAGGTGCTCCCCTCTTGCCGGCCATCATAGGAAGCGGGTTCGGCAGCGGCTACTGTCCTGTCGCCCCAGGTACGGCAGGCGCCTTGCTCGCCGCTCTGATCTGGTTTGGCTTGGCCGGGTTTATGGGCGACCCTCTGCTGAAGCTGGTGACGCTGCTCCTCGTGGTTTGTTTCTACGTCTTGGGCGTCTGGTCGGCCAACTGCCTGTCACCTTACTGGGGCGAGGACCCTTCCCGCGTCGTGGTGGATGAGATGATCGGCACCTGGATTAGCCTGCTGGCAGCTCCTGCCGGCAGTCTCTGGTACGGCCTGGCCGCGTTTGCGCTCTTCCGCTTTTTCGACATCGTGAAGCCCTGCGGCGTTCGCCAGATGGAGTCGATGCCTGGCGGCGTAGGCGTGATGATGGACGATGTGCTGGCGGGCATTTACGGCTTCGCCGTCTTGTATATCGTACAATATATTATCCTGCCCTTTTGGGGTTAGTTGAACAAGTAAACATAAGAAGAATATGAACTATAGAGATTTCCTGCAGAAGATTATTTACTGGGTTATCAATCCCCTCGTAAAGGGAATGATACGGGTAGGCATTACGCCTAATTTCGTCACGACATCGGGCTTCGTCCTGAATGTGGCAGCTGCAGTATTACTGTTGTACGGGGCTTTGAATCATCCCCGGGAACTCAGCTATCTGGGTTGGGCCGGTGGAGTCATCCTCTTTGCAGGCCTCTTCGACATGATGGACGGGCGAATCGCCCGCCTGGGCGGGATGTCCAGCACCTTTGGCGCGCTCTACGATTCCGTCTTGGACCGCTACAGCGAGCTGGTCACCCTGTTCGGCATTTCTGTCTGGTTCAGCAGCTGCGGCTATGTATGGGGTTGCATCATCACCTATATCGCCCTCATCGGTTCTATTATGGTCAGCTATGTGCGGGCCCGGGCAGAGGGACTTGACATCGAATGCAAGGTCGGTTTGATGCAACGGCCTGAGCGCGTTGTCTTGACGGCCTTAGGCCTGATTCTCACAGGCCTTTGCGCAAAGACGGCATCCTTCGACCCCGTCCTGCTTACGATTGTGCCAATGGGCCTGATTGCCGTCCTGGCCAATCTGACGGCCTTCTGGCGCATCATCCATTGTTATCGGCAACTCAGGAAGAAGTGAAGCGTCCCCTGTTCTCTCCTCCTACGTTCAGACAAAGTGCCTGGTGCATCGGGCTTTGGCTCCTCTTCTACGTCATTGCCTATCTGTTTGTGGGACTGATGCCTGTCCACTTTGTGATTACGGCTTCGTTCGTGCTGTTCTTCTTCCCCAACCGCGAGTCGCGCAAGTTGGCACTCGTATTGATTCCCTTCGTTCTGTTTGCCATCTCCTACGATTGGATGAGGGTTTATCCCAACTATATGGTCAATCCCATCGACGTTCAGAACATCTACGAGACGGAGAAGGCGCTCTTCGGTATCCCTGCCGCTTCGGGTGTTCTTACCGCAAATGAATACTTCCTGCAGCATCATTGGCCTTTCCTGGACTTCTTGAGCGGCCTGTTCTACCTCTGTTGGGTTCCGGCCCCGATGCTCTTCTGCATTGGCGCCTTCCTTGTTGGGAAGCGCACCCTCAGCCTGAAGTACGCCATCGTCTTCCTGCTCGTCAACTGGATCGGGTTCATCGGTTATTATATCCATCCGGCTGCTCCCCCCTGGTATGTGATGCACTACGGCTTCACTCCAGTCCTGGATACGCCAGGCGAGGTGGCTGGCCTGGGGCGCTTCGACGAGCTGCTGGGCGTGAATATCTTCAATGGCATCTACTGCCATAGCTCCAATGTTTTCGCTGCTGTACCTTCCCTTCATGCCGCCTATGTCTTCTCGGCCTTTCTGTATGCCGTGATTGGTCGGTGCTCGCGCTGGGTGCAATGTCTGCTGGGCCTCATCTCAGCCGGAATCTGGTTCGCTGCTGTCTATACCTCTCACCATTATATAATAGATGTATTGCTGGGCATCGTTACTGCCCTTATCGGAGTTGCTTTGTTCGAACTTGTCCTTCTTCGCTGGGAACCGACGAGGAAGGCCTTTGAGCGTTATTCTTCTTTTGTGAAAACTGAATCGATATGATAGATATCTGCTGTATAGGCCATATTACTCATGACCGCATCATCACCCCCGGGACCGATGTTCATATTCCGGGCGGTGCCTCCTATTATTTCACTCACGGCATCAGTCACCTTCTCGACGGGAAAGTCTCCTATAAGCTGATTACCTCGCTGGCAGAAGAGGATATGCAGGCTGTTCGCGACATAGAGGCGCTGGGTATCCCGGCAGAGGTCATTCCCAGCCGGCACACCGTTTATTTCGAGAATATCTACGAGACGGATATGAACCATCGCCGCCAGCGCGTTCTGGCTAAGGCTGATCCGTTTACCGTTGAGGCGCTGAAGGATGTGGAAGCCCGGTATATCGTTCTGGGCAGCCTGTTGGCTGACGATTTCTCGCTCGATGTGATTCGCTACTTGTCTGACCGAGGCACATTGGTAGTGGATGCTCAGGGCTATCTGCGCGAGGTGCGCGACCAGAAGGTGTTTGCTGTCGATTGGCCCGACAAGCTGGAGGCGCTGAAGTATATCGACATCCTGAAAGTAAACGAATACGAAGCTGCCGTACTGACCGGCGAGAAGGATCTTCGGAAGAGTGTGCGCCGCCTGGCTGAATGGGGACCGAGGGAAGTGCTGCTTACGATGGGCGACCTGGGAAGTCTGGTCTATTCGCAGGGCCTGTTCTATGTGATTCCCGCCTATGCACCTTCAAAAGTGGTTGATACTACCGGCTGTGGCGATACCTATGTAATGGGCTATCTGTTCCGTCGCTGCCAGGGAGCCGGCATACCTGCCGCCGCTCATTTCGCAGCTGCCGTTTCATCGCTCAAGCTTGAACATACCGGTCCCTTCTGCGGAACGGCAGAAGAGGCCCTTTCCCTGATACCTGAGAACTTGAGAATCTGTCCTTGAGCAAAAGGAAAAGTGCTCCCCTCCTTTACGGGAGAGGCTGGGGGTGGGTCTTCTTCCTCCTGGCATAAGCCCAAACGACAACAAAGCCCAGGAGAGGGATGATGAAGGGGAAGACCAGAGTGGTATGGTCTGCGATAAGGGCCATCAGCAGGAAGCCGCAACCGCCTACAGGCGTCATCATCAGGATGGAAGCCGCCGTCTTGGTCTGCTTTCCCAGCCCCTGAACAGCCAGTGCGAAGATAGTGGGGAACATAATAGCCTCGCACAGGTAGTTCGCCATCAGGAATGCCACAGGAAGGTAGCGCATCCACGAAGAGCCGCTGAATCCGGGAATGCTGGTCAGGATAACCATCAGCATACAGAATATGCTGCCCGCGGCACACCAGTAGAGCATACGCTCTGCCCGTACGGTACGCATAATCCAGCTGCCGAGGAATCGCCCGCCCATAAAGATGAACAGGCTCAGGCCCAGTATATAGCTGGCTACGTCGGACTCCATCCGCCCTAATCCCGTCACGAAGTTCACGAAATAGCTGTTTATGCTGATTTCGCTCACCTCGTAGGCCAGCAACGCAGCCAGCCCGAACAGGAACATACGGTTGGACATCAGGACTTTCAGGGCGCTACTGGATGCCTCCGTGTCTGCCTCTTCCCTCTCGCTCTGTATCTCAGGCAGGTTCACCCGACTGAAGACAACTGCCATCAGTAGCACTAAAATACCCAGTACGGCATAGGGGCGAGATACGTGGGCTTCAGTCTGGTTGAACAGATAGCCGCCCATGATAAGCGGGCCTAGCGAGCTGCCCAGCCCGTTGAAGGACTGGCTCAGGTTGAGCCGGCTCGTAGCCGTCTCCTCAGGCCCGAGCAGGGTAGAGTAGGGGTTGGCGGCCGTCTCCAGGAAGGTCAGTCCGCAGGCCAGGATGAAGAAGGCTCCCAGATAGAGGGCATAGTCCTCCACCATCGAACCGGGAATAAAGAGGAAGGAACCGGCGGCAAAGAGCAGCAGCCCCAGCACGACACCCCTGCGGTAGCCGTAGCGGCTGATGAACAGACCTGCAGGAATCGCCATCATGAAGTAGGCCAGGTAGCTGCTCACCTGAATCAGCGAGCTCTGCGTGATGGAGATGTTCAGTTCCTCCTGGAAGTGTTTGTTCAGCACATCTAGCATAGCCCTGGCGAAGCCCCACAGGAAGAAGAGACTCGTAATCAGGATGAACGGGACGACATACTTGCGGTTAGTCAGGGAGGCCTTGCTCATTTGTTTCTCTCATTTCG
>JAILKU010000037.1 GCA_024693505.1 Bacteroidaceae bacterium
GAATGGTCCATGGCTGACGACCGAACTCGGCAACCAGCCAGCCGCTCTCGCTGGCGATATAGGCCAGCGGAACCAATGCGATGGCAGCAATGTGCAGCCACTTGGGCTTGGTGATATCCTTCTTATAGACGAAGAAGAGAACCACGGCAAAGAAAAGGATGAGCAGACAGCCCAGTCCGACCATGATGCGGAAAGCCCAGAAGTTAATCGGGATGAAGGGCACCAGCTCTGCCTTGTCCTTGATATAGCCATAGCCGAAGTACTTGAAGTTCTCGTCGATGATCTGCGACTGGACGGCGGCAGCCTCCTCATTGCCCTCGGCTTTTGCCTTCCGGTAATCAGCCAAGGCCTGGATGGCTTTCTTTCCGCGTTCGATCTTCTCGTCGGCAGATGGTTCCACGGTGCCGTCGGGCTTGGTATAGCCGTTCAACAGCTCGTTGACACCAGGCACATAGCCGTGGATATCGTTCGTTGCCATGAACGAGAGCGCATAAGGCATCGCCAGTTTGAGAGCCGGCTCGGCATCGTTCTCGTAGTCGGGCTGTGCAAACGGATTGATCCACGCCACAGCCGTCAGGCCGATGTCGTTACCACCATTATATAATGCCTCCATGGCAGCCAGTTTCATGGGCTGAACCTCGGCGACTGTCTGTGCCGACTTATGACCGGTGGCGGCAGCACCCAGAGAGGCAACCAGACCAACGATACCGGCAATCTTGATGCTCTGCAACGCCAGCTCACGCTCGCGATTCCTCATCAGGTACCAGCAGCAGACGGCAACAACGAACACAGCACCGATAATCCACGACGAGATGACGGTGTGGCAGAACTTATCGACGGCAAACGGCGAGAGCGCCACGTCGAAGAACGACACCATCTCGTTGCGCACCGTGTCGGGATTGAACTCACAACCCACGGGATACTGCATCCAGGAGTTAGCAACCAGAATCCACCAGGCGGAGATGGTGGCACCCAGACCCGTGAGCCAGGTGGAAGCCAGGTGGAAACCCGGAGACACTTTCTTCCAGCCGAAATACATGACAGCCACAAAAGTAGACTCCATGAAGAACGCCACGATGCCCTCGATGGCCAGCGGCGCACCGAAGATGTCGCCCACGAGCCAGGAGTAGTTGCTCCAGTTCGTGCCGAACTCGAATTCAAGGATGAGGCCCGTAGCCACACCGACGGCGAAGTTCACGCCGAATATCTTCATCCAGAACTTCGTAACGCGGCGCCAGTACTCGTCGCCACGCACGACGTAGATGGTTTCCATAATGCCCATGATAACGCCCAGCCCCAGTGTCAGGGGAACAAAGAGCCAGTGGTACATTGCCGTCAGGGCGAACTGTGCCCTCGACCAGTCGATAAGAGAAGGATCCATAGTATAATGTTCAAATGTTCAAGAGTTCAAAAGTTCAAATGTTCAAGAGTTCAAGAGTTCAAATGTTCAAGGTTCAAGAGTTCAAGAGTTGACCTCCGGTCTTCGTCTGTCGCGGCTCGGCCATTCGTAATGAGGCTTCCGACGGCTCTCGCTGCTCCAGGCGTTCGAGGGTTCATACGTTCAAGGACTGTTTAGGGGACGTGCCAGCTGACCGGCAACGTGCTGCTGCTTCTCCTCTGGCGTCATGCCTTGCATGGCGGGACGGAAGAAGAAGATACGCAGGACAACAAAGATCACGAAGAGCTTTACCAAAATAAGGGCCCAGAGTGTGCGCCCCAAGGTCATCTGGCGGAAACCGTCCAGATAGAAGTGGAAAATGGTATTCAACAAGTTCATCTTTCCCATTTTACTCTGTTTGAAAGAACCTTCGACCCATTCTGGAAACTGTCTTGCTTTTTCCATCATGTCTTCTGGTTCTTTCTTCACAGAGAGAAGTGTGGAGCTGGAGGGGATTGAACCCTCGTCCAAACAGGGAAGTCCTGAGCTTTCTACACGCTTATCCCAGCCTGGGTTTTCGTGCGTCGGCAAGACCTGGGCCACCAACCGATGCCTTATCCCCTAAGAGCTTCATCCGCCGTGCGGGGCCGCGACGGACTATCTCCGATTTAGCTGTGCCACTTTGCCTGGGCGCTTCGGAGCCAGAGCCCCAGAGTGACATCCCGTCTCAGCACCTGGTGCCGAGATAAAGCCAAGGATCTACTGTACTTCGATCAGGCAGCGAGAGCGTAATTGTATTCGCCAGATAATTCATTGAAGACCATTGATTTAAGTGAGCGACCAACGACTCACTGCGTGCTTACACAACACCTCATCCTGCTGTCAAATCCATGTCAGCCCCGGTGAATGCGTGATACATTTCGGCTGCAAATATAGGAAGATTTCGCCATGCGTGCAAATTTTTTAGACATTTTTCTTTGTTTGCATGTTTTTAAGGGGAGAAAAAAGCGTTTTGGCTTGGCGGAAAGAAAAAAAACGTCTTACTTTGCAATAATTTGGTGTATTATCTGTTATATTTATATAACTTTGGTTAAACACAGACAAGAAAAGCTAATGATTCAAACAACCGGTTCCAAGGCCCGATACTGCGACGGCATGAACTTTGCCGAGCGGGCGGTGAAGCGCCTGTTCGACTTCCTGGTCTCGCTCGTGGGCTTGGTACTGCTCAGTCCCCTGTTGCTGTTCATCGCCCTGCGTTTGCACTGCAGCGGCGGTTCTGTCATCTATAGCCAGGAGCGTATAGGGCGTGGCGGAAGGCCTTTCACCATATTGAAGTTCCGCACCATGCCGTCCGACTACGAGCAGGATGGCGTGCCTCAGCTGGTTGTGCGATGCGATTCGGACCAGACGGGCTTTCAACGTTTCCTGCGCGAACACCATCTCGACGAGTTGCCGCAGTTGTGGAACATCCTGGTTGGCGACATGAGCTTCGTGGGACCACGGCCTGAGCGGCGATATTTCATCGACCAGATCATGGAGCGCAACCCCGACTACGAATTTATCTACCTGATGCGACCCGGGCTGACCAGCGCGGCAACCATCTACAACGGCTATACGGACACAATGGAGAAAATGCTTGTCCGCCTGCAGATGGACCTCAACTACTTGCAGCGGCGTTCGCTTGTGACCGACATGGGGATACTACTGACCACGGTAAAATACATACTCAATGGCAAGAAAATTTAACGATATGATACGCAAGATCCTCTTCGCAGTGGCACTTTGGATGAGTGCCTTCTGCGTTTTTGCGCAGTCCATGACCGACTCGCAGATCATTTCCTTCGTCAAGCAGGAGCAGGCCAAGGGCAGCAACCAGGAGGCCATCGTCACCAAACTGCTGCAGAAAGGCGTCACGCCCGAGCAGTTGCGCCGCCTGAAGCGCAAGCTGGAGGCCGAGCAGACACAGCCCGGAGCGCTGGACCTGACCACCGACCCTGCCCAGAACCCGGGTGCCAGCCGGCAGCGCAACCGTAACAACCGCCCCCTGACGGCCCATGAGCGCCTGCAACAACAGCAGAACGGACGCATGATTCAGCCCGAGAATGTCTTCCGCCGCAGTACGCGCGACGAACAGCTTGAGCAGCTGAACCAGGGCGTGGACTTCCTGGACATCGACTCGCTCGTCTATTACCAGAACCTGCTGCGCGACGAGAGTCAGGTCTTCGGCCGTAATATCTTCAACAATCCTAATCTGACCTTCGAGCCCAGTCAGAATATCGCCACCCCGGCAAACTACCGCCTGGGCTCGGGCGACGTGGTCATCATTGATGTATGGGGCGCCAGTCAGCAGACCTTCCAGGAGACCATAAGTCCCGACGGCGTGGTGGTCATTCCGAGCGTAGGTCCCGTCAAACTGGGCGGACTCAGCGTGCAGCAGGCTACGCAGACCATCAAGGACAAGCTCGGCCAGTACTTCGAAGACTGCCAGTTCAGCCTTTCCGTAGGTGACACCCGCAGCATACAGGTGCAGGTGATGGGCGAGGTGAACGTGCCTGGTACGTACACGCTCTCCAGCCTGGCCAGTGCCTTCAACGCACTCTATGCCGCAGGCGGCATCAACGACATCGGTACGCTGCGCGACATCAAGGTGTTCCGCAAGGGAAAGGTCGTTTCCACCATCGACGTCTATGACTACCTGCTCAACGGCAATACGGCCGGCGACGTGCGCCTGCAGGACCAGGACGTCATCGTCGTGGGTCCCTACGACTGCCTTGTAAATATACGGGGTAAGATAAAGCGCCCCATGTTCTACGAGATGAAGGGCACCGAGAGCGTGAAGCAGCTCCTCAGCTACGCCGGCGGATTCACGGGCGATGCCTACAAACGCAACGTCCGCGTGACGCGCAAGGCCGGCGAGGAGTATAGCATCCACACCGTGGACGAGTTCAAGATGGCTACTTTCAGCGTCATGGACGGCGACTCTGTCTTCGTGGACAGCGTGCTGGCCCGCTTCTCGAACATGGTGGAGGTGCGCGGTGCCGTCAGGCATGCCGGACAGTTCCAGCTGGGTGGCGAGATACAGAGTGTGCGCGGACTGCTGCAGGCTGCCGACGGACCACGTGAAGATGCCTTCTTGAGCCGTGCCGTCATGCACCGCGAGAAGGAAGACCTCAGCCTGCAGATGATCTCCGTCGACCTGGAGGGTATCCTCAACGGCTCCGTAGCCGACATGCCGCTTCAGAAGGGTGACGTGCTCTACGTGCCCAGTACGACCGAGATGAAGGGCGAGCAGACGCTTACCATTCGTGGCGAGGTAAACTACCCGGGTATTTATGAATATGCAGAGGGCACCTGCATTGAAGACCTCATCCTGCAGGCTGGCGGCCTCACCGATGCAGCCTCCCTGGCAAAGGTGGACGTCTTCCGCCGCATTACAGATGCCCAGGCCGTGGAGAACACCGGCGAGATGGCCCAGACGTTCAGCTTCTCGCTCGACGAGAACATGCACGTCAAGGATGACGGCTTCACCCTGAACCCGTACGATGTGGTCGTGGTGCGTCGCAGTCCTGCCTACAGTGAGCAGCAGAGCGTCACCGTGCGCGGCTGTGTGAACTTCGAGGGCCAGTATTCGATGACAAACAAGGACTACCGCCTCTCCGACCTCGTTAAGGCTGCCGGCGGTGTTACGGCCATCGCCTACACCAAGGGCGCACGACTGAACCGCGTGATGACTGAGGACGAGCGACTGCAGCGGGAGAGCTCGTTGCGCTCGGCACAGATAGAACTCTATGAACAGGCCATGCAGAGCGAGAAGAACTTCAACCTGGAACAGGCCGACACTCTGCTGCAGATGAAGATGGACCTGGGCAACACCTATCCCGTGGCCATCAACCTGGACTTGGCACTGGAGAATCCCGGCGGACCGGACGATATTGTCCTGCGTGAGAATGACCAGCTTGTCATTCCTCAGTTCAGCAATACCGTCAAGGTAAGCGGCGAGGTGAGCTATCCTATCAGTATGAAATACCGGCAGGGCGAGAAGCTGAAGTATTACGTCAAGCGTGCCGGCGGCTACAGCAACAGGGCCAAGAAGGGCGGTGTGTATGCCATCTACATGAACGGCTCGGTGGAGAAGATAAGCAAGAACAGCACGAAGGCCGTGCAGCCCGGTTGCGAAATCGTCGTGCCCACCAAGAAACAGGGCAGCCGCATGACCACAGGCGAAGTGATGGCCATAGCCAGCGGCGGTGCCTCGCTGGCCAGCGTGGTCGTAGCCCTTATCAGCATACTGAAGTAAGTAAACCGCAGATAACAGCAGAAATATGGATACAAATCGAAATAAAGACGTCATAGACTTAAAGGCCGTGTTTCAGACGCTTTGGCAGCAGCGGCGCACCTTTTATCGTGTGTTGCCCGTTGTCTTCGTGCTCTCCTGCATCTGGATCTTTCCACAACCCCGTTATTATACATCCTCTGTGAAGTTGGCACCCGAGTTCTCGGGCGAAATGATGGATGCTGCCGGCGGCCTCAGTTCCCTGGCCTCCTCGTTCGGCTTCAACCTGGGCGGTATGGGCACCAGTGATGCCATCTATCCGCTTCTCTATCCTGAGTTGTTCGAATCGCCTCAGTTCGTCTCCGGACTATTTAAAGTCCAGGTCCGTACAAAGGATGGCAGTCTGCAGACCGACTACTACACTTACCTGCGCAAGCATCAGAAGAAGAATCCCCTGACGCGCCCCTTTAATCAGTTTCGCAACTGGGTGAAAAGCTTTTTCCAGGAGAAGGTAACGGGTGTGGGACATGATGGCCTGGACCCATTCTGGATGAACCGCGTGGACTATGGGCTCTACTTGAAGGTGGGCAAGCAGATAACCTGCAATATTGACAAGAAGACCGACGTAACTACCATTACCGTCAAGGACCAGGATCCCCTCGTCTCGGCTACTATGGCCGACTCCGTCAGGGTGCATCTGCAGGACTTCATCACAGACTATCGCACCAGTAAGGCCCGCCTCGATGCCGCCCACTACAGGCACCTGGCCGACAGTGCGCGCCTGGAGTACGAAGCCGCCTCCAAAATCTATAGCGACTATGTGGACCGTCATAAAGAAGTCTCCATGCAGAGCTACATCTCGCGACGCGATGAACTGGAGGCCGACATGGGTCTGAAGCTCAATGCCTATACGGCCATGATGACGCAGCTGCAGGCCATGGATGCCAAGGTGCAGGAGAAAACTCCTGCCTTCACCGTCCTGAAGAGTGCTACCGTACCGCCTAAACCTGCTGGCCCAAAGCGCATGCTCTTCATCCTAGGTATGCTTATCCTGTCCACAATCGTTTTGTCTCTTTATCTGGCAAAGGATGAAATGATAAAGCAATCCTGAACTCCGGAGGGATACGATACGGGAAGTTAACGACATGGAATGATGGATGCAAGAAAAAGAATAGTGGTTAATACGTTGGCGCAGAATATACGTTCTGTCCTGAACGTCATCCTGTCTTTTTATTCTACTCGCATCGTTCTGGAACTGCTGGGCGATGACTATGGTCTCTATACCTTGGTTGCCGGCGTGATAGCCATGCTGGGCTTTGTCACTAATGCCATGGTCGTCTCCACTCAGCGCTACCTTTCTTTTCTCAGTGGGCAGGGCCGGACGGATGACCTTCGGAAGTTCTTTTCCAACAGCCTAATGCTACAGATTGCCTTTGGCGCTGTCGTTATGCTCCTGATGCTTCTGTTTGAGCCCCTCATTTTTACGTATGTGCTGCACATACCGGCCGACAGGGTCATAGTAGCGCGTCAGGTCTATTTCCTCATGCTGGTCACGTTGTTTTTCTCTTTTCTGGTGGCGCCATACCGTGCCCTTTTCATTGCACGCGAAAACATAGTTTATATCTCTGTGATTGATGTTCTCGATGGTATCCTGAAACTGGCTCTGGTCATTGCGCTCTATTGGGTTACCTTCGATCGTCTGGTTGCCTACACTTGCATCATGTTGCTCGTCATGGTCTTCTGTTACTTGGCTTTCCTTTTCTATTCGTTGTGGAAGTACCCTGAGAGTTGTTTCTTACCTAAGTTTCGCGACTGCGATTTCTCCGTGCTGCGTGGTATGGGTAACTTTGCGGGGTGGACGGTCTACAGTACGGCATGCATCGTGGGGCGTGTGCAAGGCATGCAGGTTATATTGAACCAGTTCTTTGCCTTGGCTGTGAACAAGGCTTACGGTGTAGCCATTCAGGTCTCAGGGGCCATCCAGTTTGTGGCAGCTTCACTCCTGAATGCAATGGCTCCTCAGATCGTGAAGGCTGAGGGTTGTGGCGACCGCGGGAAAATGCTTTCCCTTGCTGTTTCTGCCTGTAAGTTCGCCTTCTTGCTGCTGGCCTTGGTGGTGGTGCCGCTAACCTTTGAGATGCCCAATGTGCTTCATGTCTGGCTGGGTCAGGTACCCGAACATACAACTACATTTGCCCGCCTGCTGCTGCTCTCAGCACTTTGTGACCAACTGACGATTGGGCTTGGCACGGCTAATCAGGCCATCGGACGCATTCGCAACTATTCCCTGATTATCAACACAGCCAAGCTCATCACTCTGCCCGTTGCCTGGATGCTCTTCCATTATGGGTTCTCCATCCGTGCCGTGATGATAGGCTATCTTATAATCGAGGCGCTTTGCATGCTCATGCGTATTCCTTTCCTGCATGTAACGGCGGGTTTGTCTGTGGGTAATTTTGTCAGGCATGTTTTCTTGCGAGTGATATTACCCTTGTGTGCCATGTCTGCCGGTTGCTTTGTGGTATCCTTCTTGCCTCCTTCTTTCTGGCGCTTTTTGCTGTCTGGTGTGGCCTGTGTGGTTTTCTCGCTTCCCGTTATATGGCTATGCGGCTTGGAGCAGGCTGAACGGCGTGCCCTATTGGACATGCTCCATCGGCAATCGGTCCCGACCTCTGAAACATAGAACAACATGCAGGAGATAAAACGTTTGATATGGGTCTTTGTATATTGGTTTCTGGGGCGTTTCTTTCCTCAGATGCTGGTTACTGTCATCTTCCGCCGCTGTCATGGAATGGGCAGCGAGTGGAAAAGCGACCCGCAGACCATTGACCAGAAGATTCATTGGCTGAAGTTCTATGGCGACACCAGTCAGTGGCCGCGTCTGGCTGACAAGTACCGGGTTCGCGAGTATGTTGCCGAGCGCGGACTGGCCGATATGCTGGTGCCCTTGCTGGGGCGTTGGGAGCGGGCCGAGGATGTTGATTGGGACGCTCTGCCCGAGTGTTTCGTCATGAAGACGAACCACGGTAGCGGCGATGCCCTGATATGCCAGGACAAGGCGCAGCTGGATACTCGTGCCTGGACGCAGAAGTTTGCTCGTCTGCTCCGTGAGCGTTACGGATATTACCGGGCCGAACCTCACTACAATCTTATTCCGCCCTGCATTATTGCCGAGGAACTGCTCGATGCCTCCAGGCAGCGGGTGGAATCCACTTCGCTCGTCGACTACAAGGTATGGGCTTTCAACGGGAAGCCTGCGTATGTGTGGACTTGTCATAACCGCACGAAGGATTCATGTGTAGTGGGTGTCTATGACCTTGATTGGAGGTTCCATCCCGAATACTCCGTTTCCAATAGCCACTACATCCTTGCCTCGCAGCCCATTCCGCGTCCTTCATCCCTCGACCGCATCCTGCATGCCGCTTCAGTCTTGTCGGAGGGCTTTCCGCAGGTCCGGGTGGATTTCTACGAGGTTGACGGAAAACCCTATTTCGGTGAGATTACGTTTACCGCCGCATCGGGCTTTAACGATTTCTATACTCGTGAGTTCCTGCTCATATTGGGCCGCCTGTGCATATTGCCGCTCCCTGATAAGAACGAATCCCTTGTGCTATGAAGAAACTGCCCCTGTCCTTTAGTCCTGCCGATTCTGATTTCCTGCTTTGCTGGACAGCGGCGTGGCTTATGCTGCAGACCTTGCTTACGTTCAATGTCTTCAGCTTTCTGCAACCCCTTTCTTACCTGACGCTGGGCATGTGTTTCCTGAATTTAGGCGTGATGGGCTTTATGTTTTTCAGGCGCATGGAACTGCCTTATTTCTCTGCTGCGGTAATGTTCTTCTACATGCTTTATGTCATCTTTACGGTTATCAATGCCAACTATGTGAAGATGGCTGTCTTTCAGACGGTGCAGATTATGTTGCTGCTCATACTTTTGGAATACTATAATACGCGCTACGATACGCTGCTAAAGATTCTGGCATTGGTTTACTCGGCCTGCATTTACGGGAACTTGATGCTGATGCTTCTTTTTCCCGACTGGATGTTCGTTACCGAAGATGAGTTTCGTAGCTTCATCCTGGGCGGTAACTATAACCAGATGGGGTGCCGGTTCTTCTGCGGTATCGTTGCCAGTTACTTGTGTATCCCTTATGGCAAACGGTGGGTCCTGAATACGGTGGCGGTGACTGCTGTGTCAATCATCACGCTGGTAATGGTCGGTTCTATGACCGCGCTCTCCTGTATCATACTTCTTTGTGTCGCATGCCTTTTCGTACCTAATCGTCTGTTGCGCTGGGGCACATATGCCTTTCTCGTCTTCTATTTGTTGTTCCAGTGCTTTGTATGTTTCAGCGGCGAGTCGCTATACAATAATGAGGTGGCTTCCTATCTGGTGGAGGATGTGCTGGGCAAGGATCTTTCATTTACCAAACGCACTACTGTTTGGAGCGCTTCGGCCAAACTCTTTGCTGAGTCGCCCCTGATTGGCTATGGCTGTGTGACGGACGACTGGTATTTGGAGAACCTCTATTCAGAGGCGGTGGGCCCCCATAATTTCATTTACGGCGTACTCCTCCATGGTGGCGTAGTGTTGTTGACTGTCTTTGTCGGTATCATTGCCATGGCCTATCGCCGCATTCGCATGTGTCAGGACCGCCGTGCCCAGCTGTTGCTTTTTGCCTTTGTCACCTTGCTGTTCATGATGTGTTTCGAGGCCTATCCCTTTTTCTTCGTCTTCTATATGATTTCCATGCTGAATTATTACCCCGATTTCTACCATTCATGCACAACTACTCAGTCATAATCCCCCATCACAACATTCCGGCCTTGTTGCAGCGATGTCTGGATAGTATACCTTCTCATGAGGATATGCAGGTTATCGTCGTTGATGACAATAGTTCGCCCCAAGCTGTGGACTTTGAGCATTTTCCTGGGCTTGACCGCTCCGATGTGGAGGTCATTCTGGACAAGCAGGGAGGCGGTGCGGGCCATGCGCGTAATGTGGGCCTGGAGCGGGCCGACGGGAAGTGGCTTCTCTTTGCCGATGCCGACGACTTCTTTGCCCCCGGCTTTTACGAGACGATTTCTTCGTTCGTGGATTCCGAATCGGACTTGATTCTCTTCATGGCCGATAGCGTAGATTCCGACACGGGAGAACCTTCCGACCGCCATCTGGTGCTCAATGAGAATGTGCGTCGCGCATTGGCCGGGCGTATGACGGAGCGTCAGGCTTCGTTGGAGATGCCTACCCCCTGGTGCCGTATGGTACGGCGTAGTCTGGTGATGGAGAGGGGAATCCGATACGACGAGATACCGGTCTCTAACGATACCATGTTTGCCGTGAAGACCACATGCTGGGCCCGGCGCGTGGAGGTCTCTCCCCGCGTTCTGTATGTTGTGACCACCCGGCGGGGCAGCTTGTGGGACGGCAATGCTCGCGACCCCCGGAACTTCTTGTGTCGGATGGATGTGTACATACGTCGCAACCGTTTCTACAAGGATTTTCCCTATGCCGAGAAGAAGGCTATGTTGCTTTACCTTGTCGATGCGAGCCATTTCGGGACATCCACGGTATTGCGTACACTCTGGATGTTGGTGCGGTCGGGCATGCTTTTCTCCGGTTGGGAAACGCTGATCAAGGTTGTAAAGCAACACTTGCTTCATGGTAACATTGACGAAAAGACTGATGATGTTTGATATGAATAATGCGAAAGTTTTATGTGTGCTGCTTACCTGCCACAACCGCAGGGAGAAAACGCTGCGCTGTCTGGAGGCTCTCTTCCGTGCGGCCGATAATCTGGAGGAACGGCCTCGCCTGGTGGTCTTCCTGACCGACGACGGCTGTACGGATGGTACGGCCCAGGCTGTGCAGGACGCTTTCCCCGACCGTGACATACGCATTACGCGTTCCGAGGATGACCTCTACTGGGCCCGGGGGATGTGTCTTTCATGGCGCCGTGCATTGAAGGAGGAGCTCCAGACCGCTTTCTTCTTGCTGCTGAACGATGATACTTGCCTCCTGCCCGATGGCCTTAATACGCTTATGCAGACTCTGGCTTATTGCCGGCGGCAGACGGGGAAGGAGGGCCTGGTCTCGGGCCTTACGGTTTCGGACGATGCCGAGGCACGTGTTACCTACGGCGGCATGCGGTGGCGTAACCGTTGGATGGGGATCAATGAATTAGTCGTGCCTCAGGGAGAGCCCTTGCCCTGCGATGAGACGAACGCCAATATTCTGCTCGTGCCTCGCTCGGTGGTGAGGCGAATAGGTATCTTCTACGATGGCTACCGCCACTCTTGTGCCGACTATGACTATTCACTTCGGGCGGGGCGTCACAGGATTCCCTGCTACGTAACCGGACGTGCCTGTGGCGTGTGCGACTTCGACCATCCCGACCAGTGGGGAAAGCAGAAGAAACTGGAGCAGATGACCATCGCCCAGCGTAGGGCCTACTTCGCCCATCCGCTCACTTCCTCGGCCGACCACCTGCTCTTTACTCGCCGCAATACGCCCCTGCGTCTGCCGGCTGTGTGGCTGGGCCGACAGATGAACATCTATTGTCCCAAGTTGTATAACCGCCTCACTGGCTTCCGCTTCAAATACTGAATGTGTCCGTTATGAAGATATCTGTCATCATCCCTACTTATCGCCCGGGTGAGTACATGCGCGAATGCATAGAATCGCTCGTCGGACAGACGTTGTCGCATGCCGACTTCGAGGTGCTTGTGGTGCTTAATGGCTGCCGCGAACCCTTTTATGAACAGTTAAGCCAGTGGTTGGGACAGACGGATTTGCAGTGGCGACTTATCCAAACGGACCAGCCGGGCGTCTCGCATGCCCGTAACATGGGGCTTAGGCATTCTCAAGGGAAATATGTGGCTTTCCTGGATGATGACGATTGGGTCTCGCCCGGATATCTGGAGCAGTTACTGGAAGTGTCGGACGAGGAAAGCATAGGCGTTGCGCTCGTACAGACTTATGACGAGAAGACACATGCGCTGGGTTCTGACTACCTGACGAGGGCATACCGGCGGCTTGGGGGACGTCGCGAGGTCTCGCTGCTTCGGGGACGTACCTTTATGTCATCCTGTTGCTGCAAGCTGATTCCGATGTCGGTAATAGGGTCGCGCATATTTGTCGAACAGTTGAGCCAGGGCGAGGATGCCTTTTTTATGACCACTATATCTGATGGTGTGCGGTGCATACGCCGGGCTGGGGATGAGGCCGTCTATTACCGCCGGCTGCGTCATGGCTCTGCATCGCGTAGCCGTGGCGGGCTCCTGAAAAGGGTGGCTCATGCTTTCCGCATTCAGCATAAGTATGTCAAACTCTACATGAGTAGTCCCTCCACATACTCGTTTCGCTTCTTCTTTACACGCCTTGTCGGCACGTGGATGGTTGCCCTTTTCGACGTGTAGGCTGTACCATTCCCGTCAAATTGCCACAATGTTCCTGAGGAAGTTCCACCCTTTTGCAGCTTTGTACTTATCCACCGATTCGGCCGGTACGTGGAGCGTGGTTGACGCGTTGTAGGTTACGAGGTCCCCTGTCGGGAGGGCGGGCGGCTCCTTGATGTAGCAATATATGTCGGTCAGCTGGGGGCATTCCCGGAGTATCCCGCCTTCAATACTTGTCACCCCCTCGGGGATGCTGATGGTGGTCAGGCTGGAACAGTAGTCGAATGCGCCACTGCCTATGCTCCTTACGCTCTCTGGGATATTGATGGTGGTCAGGCCCGAGCATTTGCGGAAGGCAGATGTCTTGATGGTGGTTACCTTGTCCCCCAGGGTGATTTCTTCTATGGAGGGATGGTTGTTGAACCAATAGTCCACGGTCGGGCAGCTGATGGTTATGTGCGACAGACTGTTGCACTCTTCGAAGGCGTCGAATGAGATTTCCCTTGCCGACTCGGGAATATTGACTGTCGCCAGGCTCTTGCATAGCCAGAAGGCCTGTCTCCCGATGACGTTCACTCCTTCGGGAATCCTGATGGACGTCATGCTCTGGCAGTTATAGAAGGCATTATCGCCTATAAACCGGGTTCCCTCTTTTATGTTATAGGCTGTCAGCGTATTGTCGGTCGGCCCTACCAGGTATGTGTCTGCATATCTGATGTTGTCCGTAGCGGGAAGGCTCGTACAGCCCAGGAACGCATCGTAACCTACAGTCTTCACGGTGGCGGGGATGTTGACCGAGGTCAGCTGTGTGCAGCCGTCAAAAGCTCTGTCATAGATGTCTGTTATGCAGTCGGGGATGCTTACGGCCGTCAGGATGCGGCACTGGCTGAATGCTTTGCTGCTGATGCTCGTCACCTTCAGCTCGCGTCCGTGGTACTTCAGGGCGCTGATAAGCTTCGCCTCGCCCTCGAAGAAGGACTTGTGGTAGCCTGAGACCATAAGTTCGCCAAGGTGGTTTGTGGTGTACTTGACGTCGTCGATGTAGAAGTTGGTCTCATCGACCATCTCGAAGGTGTGTCCTCCCTCGGCCTTGCCGTCGTTGTCCACGTTGACTACTATGGGCGCATTGGGCTGTACCTCGGGTTCGGGCTCATTTGGGATGTCGGGTTGCGGTTCATCGCTGCTGCAGGCAGTGAGGGCCAGTGGGAGCAGGGCCAGGAATAAATAGCTATACTTTTTCATAATCGTGTCGTTTTTATTCGTTTGTTTCAGGATAACGCTGTAAAGGTAATTGTTTTTTCTTGATTGGGGAGCAGGAAAAGGCACTTTTCTCTGCCTTTTATGAATATTTAACAGAATAAGCTCTTCTTTTCATTGTGCTTTTGTCTCTTATCATTATATTTGCAGCCGAAACAGATATAAAAAAGCAAAAAAGATGAATATTTTCCCTATTTGCCAATCCCATTTCAGTGAGAACAATTCTGCGGAACAAAATTATAACATACTCCGTGGGTTACATGAGGATGCCATGTCCCAGGGAAAGGATACACATGTGGTTTATGAGGCAGGTATGAACCTGACGATACAGTTTCCTGCAAATGGCGCGAAAATAATGCTCACTGATTATACGGATTTTAATAATGCGACTATTACAATAACTTCCGACAAGACAGACCCAATTTATATTTTTGCCCTCTGCCAGAACGAAAATGCTGACTGCAGATACATTTCCAAGCGCGTAATCGACTCTGGAGATTACAGGGGAGAGGAAGGACTGGCTTCCGGCACAAAACTGCTGGTCATCAAGGACAATACGAAGTGGATAGAACGTGACACATTAGTTGAAAACAACAAATTTCAACAAAGAAAAGATGTTATCCTGCTCAAGGATGGTATAGCACAGAACAAGACCATCCAACCGTATTCCACAAAAATGTCAACTCCGCAGTGTTTTGACTATGAGGTAAGTGAGAGCCAGAAAGTCTTTAAGAATGGAAACTTCATTCGTAATAATAGCACCAAAAGATTTTTTCTTTTAGAGATTGGGCAACAGAATAATGTATTGGTAGAGAATATTGCTGTAACAACTTATAATAGCTACTATAATTTGACGGCCGATTACTGCTTAACGATAAGAGATTCCGCCAATGTGACCTTCAAAGATGTAACAATCAATGGGACTTACTCTGCTACTAATGCATACGGATACGGGATTTACATGAACAATACATGGAACTGCCTTTTCGACAACCTGCAAGTTACAAATGCCGCTTGGGGCGTGTTCGGCACCGTTAACGTCAATACCGTACGGCTTAATGGCTGCTCCCTAAACCGCTTTGACGTGCATTGTTATGGAGCTGACATCACATGCACCAATGTAACCTTCCAGAATCTCATTTCGGGTGGAGTAAGGTATAATCAGCTGACGTGTGTCTATGGACAGGTTCTTTTTGAAAACTGCACATTCAAGAGCTTCACGCCCGTCCTGTTCGACTCCTCTTTCAATGCATACACAGAGATGGATGTTATATTCCGGGGATGTACTGTTGACTGGAGTGGAGGCATACCTACTCATAATGGTTTGGTTAGTGCCTACGGCCTTTTCTCCTATGGCGAGAATCCTCGCGAGGAACTCAAGAAGAAGTGCCTGCCCAATATCATTGTCCGCGACTTGACGTTTAAAGCACCTACTGGCTCCACTGCGTTTACCTTATATTTATTCAACTGTGGCGGATCAAACCTTGTACCAATTGACTATTTATCTATAATAGATATGGACAAGATTACTGTTTCACCCGCTATTAATACGTTGAACATATATGCTTCTAATTTGTCATTCACCACAGTAAATCCTATATCTGAAAGAAAACCAGTACATTTTGTAATTGTAGGAGCAAACAAGAACTGGCAAAACAATTTGTCATCCCCCACGAATCAAATGCTAATGCCGATTTTCAGGGATGAGGAATAATATAATACCTTAACAGAACAAACGACAATTAATCAACATGAACTATCTATGAAAAAGAGTTCGGTAACATTAATCCTTCTCCTCTTTGCAACTATTACAGCATCAGCGCAAATATATTCTAATCAGCCTATTGATCATGACAAGGTCTATACTGCTACGTATGATAGTTTAGTCAACGATCTTGTCATCGACGGCTTAGAAGGAATCGGATTCAGGATAGCCCGGACTGGCGACGAGGAGATTTTGGCGATAGGACGTATTTCTACTCAAGAAGCACATTTAGTTCTCCCTTCCGGAAAAATCAAATTCAGGATTACAAAGAAGTACATCTTGTCGTTTGATGAGGGGCACTTCCTCAGACCGGTTTTAGTTGATACAGACGAATACCATGAGGCTGTCATCAATCGCGTTGCCGGAGGTGGAGATTACGGATATGACATGCCTGCATATAGACTGGCTGCACTGGTTAACAGCGGTGTGGAATCCATTACAATCCCTGGCAATTATACATCTGTGAAGTATGTTGCCTACAATTGCGGGCGCCTCAAAAATGTGTATATTGAGGATGGCGTGAGAGCTATTGGATGTAACTTGCCAAATGAGGAATATGCAGGAGAAGGCTGCCCGGATAGCGAATCAACCTTTAGCCGATGTGGGAAGTTGGAAGAACTGTACCTGCCGGCCAGCGTGGAGAAAATTCGGAACCTATCCAATTATTATTACGAATCCCCTCGTTACAATGCCCCCGGATTCCGCTACATTCACGTCAATCCAAACAATAAACGATACAAAGACATCGATGGCATTGTCTATTCCAAGAACGGGGATACCCTGATGTACGTACCTTCGGCAATCTCAAGCATAGATATACCCGAAGGTGTAGTAGCAACAGACCCAAATAACTATTACCTTTTCGATAGGTCTCTCATATTCAAGTACAATTATTACAATCACATATCAGTTCCCTCCACAATGAAAGAAATCTATTCGCAAACCTTCCCCGATACAGTCTATTTTCATTCCAAAACGCCGAATCAGTCATACGGGCATATAAGGGGGAAAAAAATTATTTATATACCAAGGGGCTGCATGATACCGTATCGCGAGTTATACGAACTCCGTTATCAAGGACAATCTTCAGAATTTATATCTTCTGTTATATCGTTGTTGACAGAGATGGACGAGACCTCCATTACTCCCCCTCTGAAGGATAATAGCCAGGGGGAGCCTCTGGAGTTCTATTCCCCTTTAGGGATAAAGACGAGTAAGCCGGCCAAGGGCATTAACATCATGAGGATGAAGGACGGAAGCGTACGGAAAAGCCTGGTACGGTAGGCGATGAGGTGATGCCCTTCCAGTATGGTTAAGCCTCGATTCAAGGACCAGCCAGTAAATCCTCAATCTGAATAGAATTTCGTATAAACGAGTCAAAATAGAACGCATTATGAAACAGACAATGATTACATCCCTCCGAATCTGTCTCGGCATGTTGTTGCTTTGCACCATCTCGGCGAAGGCACAGAATTTTTCATTTTCAAGGGACGGACTCCTATATCGTTATGAAGATTATGCAGAAGGGCGGGCTAATTTTTTGGGTTTAGAAGATGGCTATTCAAGAAGTGAAGTAAGTATCCCAGACTCCGTTGAATATAACGGGAAAAAGATCTTGGTTCAAATAAACTCTTATTATTTGAGAAAACAACCTCTTTGGGAAGAAGGATGGGAGAACATAACTACTTTGAACTTGCCACGAACCATAAACAGATTCGACCAACGGAAAAACCCCTTCACAAAGATGCCTAATTTGAAAAACATTACGGTTGAAGACGGGCATCAGGAATATTGTACGATCGACAATATGCTAATCCTTAAACAAGGATGGATGGATCCTGTTGAATATGCGAACCCAGGACAATTGATTTTTGTTTCTCCACGCGAAAATATTGTTCTGCCAGAAATGGTAATGTCGGCTATGGATTCTGCTTTTTACAACGCAAGACAAGCAAAATCACTGACACTCTCGCCCAAATTCAAAAGATGGAGTATAATTGAAAGAAAATATCTAACGTATTTAGAAAACTTGGAAAACATCTCAATAGACAATGGAGAAGAACTGACGACGTCGGCCGACGGGAAATCCTTGTTTTCCAAGAACATGGACTCTCTATGCTATGTCGTACCAACTTATGATAAAGAAGAATATATTGTACCGCACCAGGTGAAAAAAATCATCAACCCTTGTTTCTACAAGTGTGACAACATCCGGCGCCTGATTCTCTCAGATGGAATTACAAACCTTTATTTGAACGGCAAACAATTGCAGTTGAGGAACCTTGAATATCTGAAATTCGGGAAAAAAATGGGGGAAAACATAAAAGAATTAATGATGTTAGAAAAATTAAGAACTTTCTATTTCCAGACGGAATGCCTTGACCTTTATTTTGAATCAAGTGTCTTTTTGGATGTTGATGACTCGAATCCTTATATATCCATAGAGGATACGGTCATATATACTAAGGACAAGTCAACGCTAATTTATTATCCAAATTGGAAGCGGGACAAGAATTGTGTCATTCCAGAAGGTGTCATGTACTGCCCATTCGGCTTCCCATTTTTTCCCTCATACTTTTTTGGGGACGAGCGAGAATACGATAAGTTGTTCATTCCATCCAGCCTGGAAATCCTCGATTATGATGGGTATTCTGCAGTACTCATCGATACCATTTATTGCCATGCTCAAGAACCGCCGATTATCAGACAATCTTACGGAGGGGATGTAACCCGCACATATTCTTTCGTCCAGAAACATGATAAATGGGTGGAGGACGAGTCTGAATTATTTGGATATTCCAAACCATATACCGTCATGTATGTCCCCAAAGGAACTCTTTCGGCATATAAGGAAAGCCAATGGAGGTTACTCGACATCCGCGAGATGGACGAGACCTCCATTACTCCCCCTCTGAAGGATAATAGCCAGGGGGAGCCTCTGGAGTTCTATTCCCCTTTAGGGATAAAGACGAGCAAGCCGGCCAAGGGCATTAACATCATGAGGATGAAGGACGGAAGCGTACGGAAAAGACTTTACAGATAGAGAAAAGTATTGACGACAACAGACTTAGGACACCTCGTGCCGGAAGCGTGAATATAATGCAGGACTACTGGTTCACCTTGCAATAACAGGCCGGAAGAGGGCTATCGTAGCAGACAACTTCGAGCAGATTTGGGAAGAATACAGTAATTAATTCTGTTGAAATAGCGCAGTAACGGCAGTCGCTATGTCTTTCATCCTGTCCCTGAAGATGATGGCTCCGGTTTCTCCATCGATGATGAGCATGGTAGGGATGCCGTGGAGGGCATACGCCGTCATCATACTATTGTCATTCCTGCCGGGGTGAGTATCCCGGACATTTACCCAGTTCATTCCACTTTCCGGGAGAAAGCTCTTCCAGTTATTTTCGTTTTCGTCTTCCGAAACAGAATAGATCTCAAGACCTTTGTCATGATATTTCTCATACAGGGCTTGCAGTTCGGGAATGGATTCCCGGCAGGGCCCGCACCAGGTGGCCCAGAAGTCCAAGAGGATGTAGCGGTTGGCCGGGTTGTTCACGACGGAGCTCAGGCTGATTGGGTTACCGTTGATGTCCGGAAACTCCATATCAATGAAATAGTTAGGGCTTTCGCTGCCTTCAGGTGCGGGCTCCGTTCTTGCCCGGCGGGTCAGTGTTTCCCGCAATTCGGTCACATAGGGCTTCGCTGCAAGGTCTTCCGACAGGCGGTCAAGTACCGCCAGCCCTTGTGCAGCCGTGGCGCCGCTGGCGTCTGCCATGTAAAGTGCCAGGATGCCAGTTTCTTCGGCATTGAGGACTTCTTCCCTGATTGCGTCGGCGGCATCCGGGTTGCCGTTATTATCCAATTGATTAATCTTGCGTAACAAATCATTGGACGGTGTGCCTGCTGCATGGGCTGCATAATCCTCCTCATCCTCCTCATCCGTTGCATCTATATCGGCAACAATGGTTCCCGGTTCCAGGAAAAAGTCCTTCAACTGCTCATCGTCAGCCGAATAGAGATAGACGTGGGTAGGTGCAGAAGCTTGGGGGCGGAACTCGTATGCGCCCTCTTTGACCTGCGTTTTCGCAATAACCTTGTAATGGTCATGTGCGTCCAGCAATTCAAGTCTTGTCCCGTCCTTCAAGCCTTTGACGGAGCCCTTTACGGTACAGTATTCGGGCTGGGACTGGCAGGCGCCGAGACAAATAAACAACACCGACAGAAATGGAACAATGCAGATCCTCTTCATTAAATTCCTTTGTTCTCTCTTACTCGCAGCTTTCATAATGTTCTGTTTTTTAATGATTATATTATTGCCTCATAGATAAGATTTATCCTAAACTCAACGGCGGTTTTCTGGTCGGCTCCGTTCTTTTATGTTATAGGCCAATGGGAGCAGGGCCAGGAATAAATACGAATACTTTTTCATCGTTGTGTGGTCTTATTCGTTTGAGATGGGTTTTGCGCTGCAAATATATCCTTAATTCTTTACTTGGGGAAAAGTATTGTAGTTTTTTTGGCTTTTTTAAGCGAAATTAATCAAAAAGGCATCCTTTTCCGGTGCCTTGGTTGATGTTTTTCCGTAACTTTGGCTATGCCGAACTTACTTAGCACTCGGAAAAGCTCAAATATATTTGGCTGTTCTCTCGTTTTTCCGTAACTTTGACTTCGTCGAACTTACTTAGCACTCGGAAAAGCTCAAATATATTTGGCTGTTCTCTCGTTTTTCCGTAACTTTGCACAATGAGTAGAGTATTAACCTGTATTTAGACTCCATTTTCTGAACCTATGACCATCATTAGACGACTGACATTGAGTATCCTGGTGCTGCTGAGTGCGGCGGCATTGAGTGCGCGCGACGTTTACCTCTTTTCCTATTTCCGCGGCGAGAAGGAGGGACTCCACCTGGCCTACAGCTACGACGGGCTGCGATGGACGGCCCTGAACGGTAACCGCTCGCTGCTGAAACCCGAGGTGGGGGAGGACCGCCTGATGCGAGACCCCAGTATCGTGCAGGGACCGGACGGCACCTTCCACATGGTATGGACCAGCAGCTGGCACGACCGCATCATCGGCTATGCCTCCTCGCGCGACCTGCTGCACTGGAGCGAGCAGAGGGCCATACCCGTCATGGCGCACGAACCCGAGGCACAGAACTGCTGGGCGCCTGAGCTCTTCTACGACGAACCGACCGGCACGTACTATATCTTCTGGGCCACCACGATACCAGGGCGTCACCGCGCCGTGGCCTCTACGGAGCATGAGAAGCAGTGGAACCACCGCATCTACTGTACGACGACGCGCGACTTCCAGACCTTCACGCCCACGCGGATGTTCTTCAACCCCGACTTCAACGTCATCGATGCGGCCATCGTGCGCGACGAGACCCGCAACGAGCTGCTCATGTTCCTGAAGAACGAGAACTCCTCGCCGGCCGAGAAGAACATACGCTTGAGCCGCAGCCGCAGCATGGGCAAGGGATTCCCCACAAAGGTCTCCGCCCCCATACACGGCAAATACTGGGCCGAGGGACCGGCTCCCCTCTTCGTGGGCGACACGCTCTATGTCTATTTCGACAAGTACATGGACGGCCACTACGGGGTGGTGCGCTCGCTGGACCATGGACAGACCTGGCAGGACATGAGCGACCGCCTGGTGATGCCCGAGGGGATTCGTCACGGTACGGCCTTCCGCGTGGACGAGACGCTGCTGCGCTCCCTGCGCATTGCCACGGGCGACATGCCCCGCATCGGCTGGGACCAGGACGGACTGCTGATGGACGGCCGGCGCATCCTGCCCGTCATGGGCGAGATCCACTATGCGCGCGTGCCGGCTGAGGAGTGGCCTGCCGAGATACGTAAGATGAAGGAGGGCGGCATCGGCATGGTGGCCAGCTACATCTTCTGGATTCACCACGAGGAGCAGGAGGGCATCTTCGACTGGTCGGGCAGCCGCAATCTGCGTGAGTTCCTGCGCGTCTGCCAGAGCGAGGGCATGCCCGTGGTGCTCAGGATGGGGCCCTTCTGCCACGGCGAGTGCCGCAACGGCGGACTTCCCGACTGGCTCTTCCAGCGTAAGTGCGGCGTACGCAACGAGAACCCCGAGTTCCTGGACTGCGTGGCCCGCTTCTACCGCCAGGTCTTTGCCCAGGTGCAGGGCCTGCAGTGGAAGGACGGCGGCCCCGTCATAGCTGCCCAGTTCGACAACGAGTTCGGCGGGCAGGCCAGCTATCTGCTCTCGCTGAAGCGCATTGCCCTGGGGTGCGGCTTCGACCTGCCCTTCTATACCCGCACCGGATGGCCCCCGCTGAAGTCGCCCATGCCCTTCGGCGAGATGCTGCCCCTCTACGGCGACTATGCCGACGGCTTCTGGAACCGCGAGCTGACGGAGGGCGTGGCGCAGTACCACACGGGCTTCAACTTCAAGCAGGCGCGGGCCAGTGCCGACATCGCATCGGAACAGCTCAAGCAGGACGTCGCCGACGAGGAGAAGACCTACCCCTACTTCACCTGCGAGCTGGGAGGCGGCATGATGACCTCCTATTCGCGCCGCGTCTTCATCCATCCGCAGGACGTCTATAGCATGGCGCTCGTGAAGGTGGGCAGCGGATCCAACCTGCCCGGCTACTACATGTACCACGGCGGCACGAACCCCGAGGGGCATCTCACTACGCTCCACGAGAACCAGCAGACCCACTACGTCAGCTACAACGAGCTGCCGGTGAAGAGCTACGACTTCCAGGCTCCCCTGAACGAGTGCGGGCAGCGCAACCCCCACTACTACCTGCTGCGCAAGCTGCACCTCTTCCTGCAGGACTACGGCGACCGGCTGGCCACCATGAAGGCTGTCTTCCCCGCCCCGCAGAACCTGAAGCGGGGGCAGGACGACTCCCTGCGCTGGGCCTGCCGCACCGACGGCAAGAGCGGCTTCATCTTCATCAACAACTACGAGCGGTACTGCGATCTCTCTGCCAAGGAGAATGTCCGCCTGCGCCTGGGCGATACGGAGCTGCCTCCCCTCACCATCCCCGGCGGCACGTCGTGCATCTTCCCCGTAGGCATCGACGGCATACGGTATGCCACGGCCCAGCTCATCGCTCACCGCCAGGGCAAGATCTTCCTGGAGCAGATAGAGGGCATCCCCACCCAAATAGCCCTGGAGGACGGCAAGGTGCTGCGCAACGTCAGGGCACTGGGTTCCACGCGTCCCGTCTATGGCAATATCTACCTGCTGAGCAGTGAGGAGGCCGGGCATCTCTTCCTGTCCCCCGAGCCGGAGCCGCGGG
>JAILKU010000066.1 GCA_024693505.1 Bacteroidaceae bacterium
ACTGACCACGTGGCTCGAGTGCTACGGCCACTGGGGATTCCCCAGCGAGTTCCTGATGTACGGCGGACAGAGCGACGAGGTGTCCGGCGAGTTCTGGAGCGAGGGCTCGCTGGGCGACATCGAGAACCGCGCGGCAAGCAGCTGCGCACACATCTACGGCAAGCAGAAGGTATGGGCTGAGTCGTGCACCGCGGGCGGCCCCGTCTTCAACCGCTATCCCGCCCTGATGAAGCAGCGCACCGACCGCTTCTTCTGCGAGGGCATCAACGCCACGCTGCTCCACCTCTACATCCAGCAGCCTGACGACACCACCTTCCCGGGCATCAGCGCATGGTTCGGCAACGAGTTCAACCGCAAGAACACGTGGTTCACCCAGATGGATCTCTTCAGCGACTATCTGCGCCGCTGCAACATGATGCTGCAGCAGGGACGCTACGTGGCCGACGTGGCGTACTACATCGGCGAGGACGCTCCCAAGATGACCGGCGAGACGAAGCCCGCCATGCCCCGCGGCTACAGCTTCGACTACATCAATGCCGAGATACTCGAGCAGTCCACTGTCGAGGACGGGCTCCTCACCCTGCCCGGCGGCATGCAGTACCGCGTGCTCGTCCTGCCGCAGCAGAAGACGATGCGCCCCGAGGTGCTCGACTGCATCGCCGAGCTCGTCCGCAAGGGCCTCGCCATCGTGGGCCCGCAGCCCGAGGCATCGCCCAGCATGCAGGACTATCCCGAATGCGACGAGCGCGTGAGGGAACTCGCCGAGGAGATGTGGCAGAACCCGGCCTACGGCGAGGGACGTATCTACCCCGACGGCACTGAGCTGCAGACCATACTCGACGACCTCGGCGTCCTGCCCGACTGCATGGCGGACGAGTCCGTGCCCTATACCTTCATCCACCGCACCCTGCGCGGCGCCGACGTCTACTTCGTGAGCAACCAGAGCAACCAGCCCCAGACCTTCGATGCCGTCTTCCGCATCGCCGGCAAGGCGCCCGACACCTGGGACCCCGTCACGGGCGAGCGCCGGCAGCTCCCGCAGTTCAGCCAGCCGGCCAAGGGTCAGACGCTCGTGCCCATGCACCTGGAGCCCTTCCAGAGCCTCTTCGTCGTGTTCGACGCCAAGCGCAAGGCCGTCGATGATGCCCGGAACTATCCCGAGCTGCAGACGGTCGCCGTCGTCGATGCGCCGTGGACCGTCACGTTCCAGCCCGAGCGCCGCGGGCCCGCGCAGCCGCAGACCTTCCAGCAGCTCACCGACTGGAGCCAGAGCGACGACGAGTCCATCCGCTACTATTCCGGCTGCGCCACATACGAGTCGGTGCTCAACATGGACGAACTGCCCGACGGTCCCCTCTACCTCGACCTGGGCCGCGTGATGGTGATGGCCCGCGTTTGGGTGAACGGCGAATATGCCGGCGGCGTGTGGACCAGCCCATACCGCGTGCCCGTCGCCGGGCTCCTGAAGCAGGGCGAGAACACCGTGCGCATCGAGGTGGTCAACAACTGGCGCAACCGTCTCATCGGCGACGCCCGACTCCCGGAGGCCGAGCGCCAGACCTATGCCACGGTCAACCCATACAATGCCGAATCCGAGCTGCAGCCATCCGGTCTTATGGGACCCGTACAGCTGGTGAAGTAATATAGTGATATAATATGGTATATATATATATATATAATGTAACGGAAGTTTAGCATGTGATGAGACCCCTGCTACTGCCGGACGGAAAAGCGGCCCAGACCGATCTCGGTGCGGCGATCCGGAAGCTCCGGCAATGTTAGGTCGACATCGGTACGATACAGAAACAAGACTATTGATGAATAAACAGCATGGGTAGGCCATCGCCTTCCGCTCCGGGTTAATAAAAGAAGCCGCTCTGCTCTGCATCTCTGCAGCCGAGCGGCTTTCTTTGTCTCCACCTTCTCCCGCCGTGCCGCGATGGGAGAAGGGGGGGGCGATGTCAGTTTCTTACTTCAGTCTTCCCGTATAGGCATCTACGCCGGACTCTCCCATGGGCTGGGCGAAGAACTGCTCGGCAGCCTTGTTCCAGTCGCCGCTCCAGGGCTGTCCTCCGCCGGCGTTCTGGATGACCCAGAGCTTCAGTTCCTTCTTGTGCCAGTTCACGGAGCAGTTTGTGCCCCATGCGCCGCCGTGTCCGAACCAGGCATCCTCGCTGTCCTTGACGGGAGCGGAGAGGCCCAGCGAGTAGCCGCCCATGCCCTCGGGACGTGTGGAAACGGCCAGTATGTTCTTCACTGTCTCCTCCTTGAGGATGCGTACGCCGTTCTCGCCCATACCCAGGTTCATCAGCATCTTGTAGAATTTCAGCTGGTCGTTTGCCGTGGTCCAGAGGCCTGCGCCTGCCGAGGCGAAGACATGAGAGTCGTTGTAGGGCCGCTGCTGGTTGGGCATCTCCTCGCGCCACTGTGCAGGTCCGTCGGCCTTCGTCTCGTAGAGCTCAATCTTCTTCTTGATCTGCTTGTCGGTGGGCCAGAACCATGTGGACTTCATGCCCAGGGGATCAAGTACGGCCTGCTTCAGGTACTGCTCCCACTTCATGCCCGTCACGACCTCCACTACGGCCGCACCGATGTCGATGCCCGTATTGGAGTACGAATCGCGCGTACCGGGCTCGAACATGATGGGCGAACCGGCCGCAATGCTGGCCGTCTGGCGCAGGGGAGCTCCGCCCGACCATCCGCCGCCGCGCACATCGGGACGCTTGGCGCTGATCTCGAAGGGGAAACCGCCCGTATGGTTCAGGCACATGCGCACGGTCAGCACGTTCTTCGCCTTGTGGAGCGTCTTAACGCCGTCCTTCTCGCTGTCCTGCACCCACAGGTCTTTGAACTCAGGAAGGTACTTCGATACGGGATCGTCCAGGCTGATGCGCCCCTCCTCCACGAGCTTTGCGATGGTCACGCCGCAGAAACCCTTCGTCTGCGAGCACTGCATGAAGATGTTGTCCATTCTGATGGGCCGCTTCTGCGATACATCGGCATAGCCGATGCAGCACGTTTCCTGGAAACCGTCCTTGTAGAACACGCTGATGGCACCGGCCAGCTGGCCTTTGTCCACGTAGGGCTGCAACGCTGTGCGCGCATAGTTCGTTCCCGACTCCTTCGGCTCCGTCTTGGCCGACAGACTCAAACTGAATACTGCAATGAGCAGAAAAATTGTCTTTCTCATAATGCTTTACTTTTGTTTTATGTGTTGTTAAAGATGTTTTATTGCCGTAAAAGCATGTTTCTTCGACCGCAAAATTATAGAAAATCGGCCACCCGTGCAAATCTTTTCGCCGAAACAATACGCAGACGGACAAAAAGTGTGCTTTTTATGCCCCGGAAACGCATAAAAGGAGTCGAAAAGGGTCAAAAATACGCAAAAATGCCTGCGGAAGTGTTAAAATTGTGTTAAAATCAGGAAAATCCTTGGTCGCATTGTAATATCGCACTACTTTTGCAGTGTACTATTCAACTATTACACTATGATTACAGTAAATGACATCACTTTCGGCTACAATCGGCACCATGCTGTGCTGAAGGATTTCTCGCTGGATTTCCAGGGCGGGGGAGTTTATGGCCTGCTGGGAAAGAACGGTACGGGCAAGAGTACCTTATTATATTTAATAATGGGCCTGCTGCGACCCTCCAGCGGCAGTGTGCAGGTGGATGGCATGGAGGCCGCCAAGCGCCTGCCGGAGATGATGAAGGAGCTTTTCATTGTGCCCGAGGAGTACGACGTGCCCCACATCACGTTGCGAGAGTACGCCAGGGTGCTGAAACCCTTCTACCCCAACTTCAGCGACGAACTGCTTCACCGTTGCCTCGACGGTTTTGACATGAGTCCCGAGGTACACCTGGGCGGACTCAGCATGGGTCAGAAGAAGAAGGTATATATGTGTCTGGCACTGGCCACCAACACACGCTACCTCTTGATGGACGAGCCGACGAACGGGCTGGACATCCTCTCGAAGAGTCAGTTCCGCCGCGTACTGCTCGAAGGCATGACGGAAGAGAAGACCATCATCATCAGCACCCACCAGGTACACGATGTAGAACGTCTGCTCGACCACGTAACCATCATCGACCGCAACTGCGTACTGCTTCAGCAACCTCTCGTTGAGGAAACCGAACCCATCAACCTGGAGGAACTGTTCATTAAGACAACGGATATAAGAAACCGCACAGCCAATCTCTGACACCCCCATTTTTCCCATAATTCCCACAACTCCCATAATTCCCATAAAAATGAATACATTTAATTTCCAACGTTTCCTAAACGTAGCCCGATGGGATATCGCCATCAACCGTACGTTCTACACCCGCATGTTTGTACTGGTGGCCGCCATATCCCTGCTGCCCGTGCTTGCGAAGTATCTCCTCGCCCTGTGGACAATTATTGCCATGCACGGTTCTCGCGATGCCTATATCGCCATGAATGCCGTAGATGACATCTCTACTTTGGCCAGCATGACCAATCTTCTTTTGCCCCTAATGCTGACCGTGATGATGGGCTATATGTTCCACAACCTGGTAACGCGCCAAGGCCGTATCAATGAGCTGACCCTGCCCTCCACCAATATGGAGCGCTTCCTCTGGCACGTCTGCCTCATCGTGGGCGGCGGTTTGCTGACAGGCCTGATCAGCATCCTGATGGCTGATCTCCTGCACGTTCTGCTTGGATGGGCCATTCTGCGCCAGACGAGTTTCCAGTCTTATACCCTGCTTGTATTCCAGAGCTATACCGAGGCATGGACCTTCTTCAAGTCCTTCACCTCCCTAGGCTTATTGACTGCCCTCATTGTCATTGTGTCCTCGCTCATCAACTACTCGCTCTTTGCCCTGGGCAGTGCCTGGCGCTACCGCTACAGCATCGCCTACACCCTGCTCTATATGTTTGCTGCCTCGCTGATTTTCTCGGTGGTAATGGGCTTTGTCGTTTCGGCCGTTGTGAACCGCTTCGACGGCTTCTTCGAACTGATCGAGAGCCTTGCTCCCATATCTGGTACGGCCGTCGCCTCGGTATTCCTTGCCCTGGAACTGGTGGTGCTGGCCTTCATCTGGTGGCTCACATACCGTTTGTATTGCCGCGCTCAGATTACCACGCGGCGCAATCCTTAAACTAAAAATCTGAACGCCTTATGACTTTTAAAGAACAAAACCCCATCTACATCCAGATAGCTGAACGCATCTGCGATGAGATACTCGAAGGGCGATACCCCGAGGGTGAACGGCTACCCAGCGTGCGCGAGTATGCCATCCAGGTGGAGGTGAATGTCAATACCCTGGTGCGCTCCTACGATTGGCTCAGCCAGAACGACATCATCTTCAACCGCCGGGGATTGGGCTACTTCGTCAGTGTGGGCGCGGCCGAACACATCCGCGAGGCACGCCGAAAAGAGTTCTTCCAACAGCGGCTGCCCGAAATGCTGCAGACAATGCAGTCGCTGGGCATCTCGCTGCAGGAAGTGGAAAGAGCTGCTACTGTGAATCCTGCATTATGATCTGCTAAAATACAAAAGAAATGAATACATTCAAAATAGTTTTCGTCGCGGCTCTGACAATCTTAACGGCATTGCTCAGTTCCTGTGACAATCCGCGAACAATAGCCTGGAGTTGTTATTATTGTGCCAAAGACACATTGGAAGCGGGTGACCCATACGCTGCACTGGATTGCATGAAAGGAGTGAAGAAAGGAGTGGACAGTGAACTTGACCGTATGGCAGATTCCCTGAGTGTTGTCATAGAAAGAGCTATTGAGGAAGATAAGGCTCAGGCAAAAGATAATAATGAATAGAGAATAAATAAAAGTATAATAAACAAACACAATATTACCATTATGAGAACTAATTCAGATCTTCGCGCTGCCGGACGCTCCGATCTTTCCGGCCGTTGGACAGAGGCCGCCATGCTTACCTTCGTATTAACCATTATCGCCAGTATCTTCAGTGCTACGTTCGTAGGGGGCGTCAATTTGTGGATGCCCGGCGTAGGCTCGGCCTTTACCTTGTTACTTATTCCCCTGGGCTGGGGCTTCTCCATGACTTTC
>JAILKU010000069.1 GCA_024693505.1 Bacteroidaceae bacterium
TGCTTACGGGCCTGATTCATCACTCCGATCGCGGTATACAGTACTGTTGCGATGCCTACGTGGCTATGCTCAAGGTGCATGGTATAGCCATTTCCATGACAGAGGACTACAAGCCTACGGACAATGCCATAGCAGAGCGAATCAACGGTATAATAAAGACAGAAAGTGTCTATCGCCAGAAGCGACTCCCGTCCTATGAGTATGCGCAGAACTTCATTTCGCGATATATCCACTTCTATAACTACAGACGTCCTCACATGAGCATCGGATATAAGACTCCCGCTGTGGTGCATCTGGAACAAGGAGAACAGAAAAAGATGTGGAAAAGCAAAATATATCGTAAAAATGGAATCACAGACGAAAAGAATGTTGTATCTTTGCCGGGCGAAGATGAATGTGAACAAAACGTCAATAAAAACAGCACAGCTTTTTCGAAGGTGTCCATTGATTCAGTACGACTTCAATAAAGGTGTCTATTGTTTCAGCTAATAAAGAGAAAAAGTGTCTAGTAAAATCAGGAAAAGTCATGAACTCTAATTGATCGCTAATTGGTCTCTAGTTCATCTCTAATTGAACTCTAGTTCATCTCTAATTGATCGCTAATTGATCGCTAATTGGTCTCTAATTGGTCTCTAATTGGTCTCTAATTGAACGCTAATTCAAACTAGAGATGAATTAGCGTTCAATTAGAGTCAGGTTTGAGTTATGTTGGAGTTTTTTTATATTCTCACAAGAGAGGGAATGTTGGGAATCGAGCCCCGAAACGTCAATTACTGACGAATAGTCTTTTCACGGTCAGCATCCCAATAGGCGCAATCCAGCTCAAAGAAAGCAGAGCTATAAGGAATCGTCAGGTTTGTCTTGATGATAATAACCTGATAGAGTTGGCTCACTTCATCCAGCCTACGAATGAGTTCCTCGTGCGGAACAAACGTAACGTCTTTTTGGTTGAGAGCATGAGCCAGACCTTCGCGGTAGGCATCCCACCCGGTGGCCAATTGTTCAGACATAGCCTGCTGCTCACCGTCAAGATAAACATGGGCAAAGACATGGGGAGCCTCTGCAATCAATCCGTTCACGCAGGACACAACATCCTGAAACGGTTCAGCAGCAAAGAGCGTAGTAATGCCGGGCTTTGTCTGCAGGGGATAGGCCATATCAGTAACAACAACCCAATTACGATGCCCCAAAAGAGGCAGTTTCTCCTTCAATACAGTTTTCCAGTTTTCCATTTCATTTGGGGTTTGAGATGTTTGACAATCACCCTGCCTGCAACAGGAGGCAAAGACAAGGCATAGGCACAGAAGGCCTGAATAAATATGTTTCATATACATTATTACATATATATACCAACGAGCAAAAAGTATATCACAACTGCCGGGATGGCGAGCAGGGCACTATCGAAACGGTCGAGCATACCACCGTGACCAGGCAGGATATGTCCGCTGTCCTTGATACCCAGATGCCGCTTCAGAAGACTCTCGACCAGATCGCCCCAAGTGCCGAAGACGACGACAACCAGCGCAAATCCCATCCATTTCCAAAGCGGCAAAGTATCGGTAAGGAAATAAGCAAGAAGCATAGAGACGAGAATTGTGAGCAGACCTCCACCTATGCTACCCACCCACGATTTCTTAGGCGAAATACGTGGAAAGAGTTTTGCCGGGAATATATTATGAAGGGCCATGCCACAAAGATAAGCCCCCGTATCATTTGTCCAAAGAAAAATGAACAATGCCATCGGATAGGACCAGACATAAGCGAGATGGCCCGATTCCTCATTGAAGGAAACACTAAGCAGGGGCAGAAGGCTGATGGGCAGGGCCACATAAACCTGACCAAGCATCGTCAAGCCCCAGTTGCGCAAGGGATTCTCGGCCTGGCGATAGAGTTCGCTCACCATTAGGTACAACAACAGCAATCCATATAGGGCCAGGGTGCGCGGTGCAGATTCGCTGCCAATACACAACAGCCAAAGAGCTGCAACCAGTATAACTGCACAGAGTGAACTAAGCGGAGCTGAGATTGATGCACCTTCATATTGGTTCATGAGTTGGCAGTATTCCCACACACAGGCTGCAGCCACCAAGGCAAAGAAGAAAAATGCACTCACAGGGCTAAAGACCGTACAGCCCACAAGTAATATCACATATATGGCACCCGTTAAGGTGCGGGTAAGAAAGTTCTTCATAAACGTTCAAGAGTTCAAGAGATTCAAGAGTTCAAAAGTTCATAGTCATTGTTCGTCTCCCTTTGGCCTTTGGTCTTCTTCTGCTGTCTGCTGTTCCAGCAATTCCTCCGTCCGGCTTGCCCAGGGACGAGGACCGAAGATTTTCTCAACATCTTCTGCGAAGATAACCTCACGATCCACTAATAGCTGAGCCAAGCGGGCATGCCCATCGGCATGCTGCTGCAGGATGCCCTTAGCTCGCTCATACTGACGGGCTATCATCTGCTTGGCCTCCTCGTCAATCAACTCAGCCGTGGAATCAGAATAAGGCTTCTGGAAACCATACTCCTCATTATTATAAAAACATAGGTTAGGCAATTTCTCACCCATACCCATATAGGCAATCATGCCGTAAGCTTGCTTGGTAACCCGCTCAAGGTCGTTCATGGCTCCGCTGCTGATATGACCGGTGAAGAGCTCCTCGGCAGCACGGCCGCCCAACGTAGCACACATCTCGTCAAGCATCTGCTCACGTGTCGTGATTTGCCGTTCCTCGGGCAGATACCAGGCTGCACCCAAAGCACGTCCTCGTGGCACAATAGTAACCTTGACCAACGGATTGGCATACTGCAAGAGCCAACTGATAGTGGCATGCCCGGCCTCATGAAGCGCAATGGTGCGTTTCTCCTCAGCCGTCATCACCTTGGTTTTCTTCTCGAGTCCGCCTATGATGCGGTCCACAGCAGCCAGAAAGTCATCCTTTCCCACCGACTCCTTATCGTGACGGGCAGCTATGAGCGCTGCCTCATTGCAGACATTAGCGATGTCGGCACCGCTGAAACCAGGTGTCTGGCGTGCCAGGAAGTCAATATCCAAGCTGCCATCGGTCTTGACAGGACGCAGATGGACCTGGAAGATTTCCTTGCGCTCGTTGACATCGGGCAGGTCAACATGAATCTGCCTGTCGAAACGACCTGCCCTCAATAGAGCCTTATCCAGGATGTCGGCACGGTTTGTAGCAGCCAGGATAATCACACCGCTATTCGTTCCAAAGCCATCCATCTCAGTAAGCAACTGATTCAACGTGCTCTCGCGCTCATCATTGGAACTCATGGCCGCACGATTGCTACGGGCACGTCCCACAGCATCAATCTCATCAATGAAGATGATGCAGGGTGCCTTCTCCTTTGCCTGACGGAAAAGATCGCGCACACGACTGGCACCTACACCGACAAACATCTCCACAAAGTCCGAGCCGGACATACTGAAGAACGGCACGTCGGCCTCGCCAGCCACTGCTTTGGCCAACAGGGTTTTACCTGTGCCCGGAGGTCCCACAAGCAAGGCCCCCTTGGGTATCTTACCACCCAAATCGGTATATTTCTTGGGATTCTTCAGGAACTCCACAATTTCCTGCACTTCCTGCTTGGCGCCTGCCTGTCCGGCTACATCGGCAAAGGTAACTTTGTCTGCCTGGTCCTTCTCGACCAGACGGGCACGACTCTTACCCACATTGAATATGCCCATCGGACCACCGCTGTTACCTCCACCAACTCGACGCAACATAAATATCCACAACAGAGCCAGGAAAATCAGCGGGCCAAAGCTCCAGAAGAAGTTCATCCATCCATCTGAGCCTCGTTGATAGGAGATGGTACCCGTAAAGTTGCCAACCTGCTGCTGAGCATCGATGAAGTCCTGCAACTTATCCATACTGGGCACTTCTACTTCAACAAAGGGCGAACGGCCTTGCACGGGATTACCCGTCTTAAAGACATCACGAACATGCTCGCCAGTGACATACATCATCAACGAGCCGTCTTTCTTGTCCACTACGATACGTGATGCATAACCCTCAGCCACGTACTTCTGGAACTGAGTATAATCAACTCTGCGAGACATGCCACCGCCTTCACCCAACGGACTTCCGGACTTATTCAGCATCAGCACACCCAGCACGATGGCTATCACGACATAAAGCCAGGTCAGATTGAAGCGCGGCATTTTTGGTTTCTTTTCTTCCATAAAATATAGGGGTCAACTTTTATTATTCATTTTTTACTCTTCATCAGGAACTTCAGTCAGTTCGGCATCGGCCCAGAGATGATCGACATCATAGAAATCGCGTTCATCGGGTAGAAAGATATGTACTATAACCTGAACATAGTCCATTGCTACCCAACGCGCATAACGCAAGCCATCAACAGCCAAAGGTTTGATTCCAAGCGTCTCGCGCGTTACATCTCCCACACTATGGGCAATGGCCTGTACCTGAACCGGCGATCCACCACTACATATCACGAACTTCTGGCAGATGGTGTCCGGGATATGTGTCAGGTCAGCCACAACTATCCGACGGCCTTTCTTGTCCTGAATACCTTTTACGATGGCATCCACCAGTTCATCTGTTTGCTTCTTCATCCTCGAATTATAAATAAATCCTATTCTAAATGCATTTAATTGGGCACAAAGGTAGTGAGAGTTACGCGAAAATGCAAATAATTTATATTTTTTTGGGAAAAAGCTTTGCTGATTCAAAAAAAAGCCATACCTTTGCAACCGCAATCGAGGAGATTGCAACCCTGATTGGGCTATGGTGTAATGGTAACACTGCAGATTCTGGTCCTGCCTTTCCTGGTTCGAGTCCGGGTAGCCCAACCTAAAGAGAGAGTCAAATTTGATTCTCTCTTTTTTTATACTTTTGCGCACATTAAGCCGTGGTATTTCTACTTTTAATAGGAAACCAACCATAAATGATGATTTTTAAACCGAAGAGTGATTAAAAAAGTCATACCTTTGCAGCGAGATTACTGGAACTATATCATTTTTTTAAACAAAACAATTAAAACCTATCGAAAATGAAAAGAGTTTTACGCAACTTTTTTACTGTGCTGGCACTGACATGTGTCAGCACCGCAGCATGGGCTCTGGACAAAGACGGTGACGTGTACCAGATTGGTTCAGCCGCCGATCTGAAAGCCTTTGCCCTGTTGGTCAACAATGGTGAGAACACGGCTGATGCCGTTCTGACGGCAGACATTGTTGCAGATGCCGACCAACCCATGATTGGCGACGACGGCAACAGAGGCACAAACCCGGCTGGTACACTTGCGTACAAGGGCCATTTCAACGGTCAGAACCACACGATTACCTTGAACTGGACGGGTGACAACGCACGTTCTGCAGACGTTTCGGGTCTTTTCCGCAGCTTAGCCGGTAACGTGAGCAACCTGTACATCGACGGTGAAATCGAGGTAACTGCCACAGGTATGCGCACAGGTGTCCTTGCAGGACGTCTGGAGGGTGCCAGTGTCATTACCAACGTGACAACAAACGTCAAGGTAAAGAATGCCATCGGTGGCGACTCTGCATGCAGCGGACTGATAAGCCGTCCTTCTGCCGGTAACTCGCAGATCATCAACTGCCTGGTGATGGGTGACATCGTCAGCGAAACGGCTTCCAATGCCGGCGGCCTGGTGGGCTGGAATCCCGACAATGTCATTACCGAAATCTACAACAGCGGTGTGCTGGGCATCATGCAGGTAGCCGTTTCCAGCGCTACTACGCCAACCGATCTGATTGGCCGCTGCTCTTCAGGCAACCTGCCCATCAAGCTTAACAACGTTCATTATCTGCTTCGAGAGGAGAATACAAACGTAGAGCGTATCTTGGGCGGTGCCATCGCTATTCGCGAGGAGGCTGTTTCTACCGAGGAGTATGCTACTATGCTGAAGAGTGGTGAGATTACCTACGCCCTAAACGGCGACCAGAGCGAGATTACATGGTATCAGACCTTGGGTACCGACCCAAGGCCCGTGGCCGATCCCACTCATGGTCAGGTCTATATGAACGGTCGCCTACATTGCAACGGCACGCCCTATGAGGATGCGACCTATTCGAATACTGAGGGTTCGCTGACCCGCGACGAGCACCAGTTCGAGAACGGAGTCTGCACGGTATGCGGTGCCTCCGACCCCGGCTTTATGGTTGTTGACGAAGAGGGTTTCTACAACATCACCAATGCCGAACAGATGCTTTGGTTTGCAGCCAAAGTGAACGATGGCACAGCCGACCTTAAAGGCCGAATCAAGAATCCCATTGATTTCGAGGGTGTGGTATGGACACCTATCGGCAGCGCCTCTGTGCCCTATGCCGGTACGTTCGAGGGCGGCCTGAACAAGCTGACGAACCTGAACGGTATGGTATTCGGTACAACCAAGGGTGCTACCATCAGCGGCATCGCTTTTGAGAGCGGTACCATCACCGACAACGCCGACAATGCCCACACAGGTTCCATCATCGGCTTCTGCCAGAGCACCAATCTAAGCAACAGCTACAGTAAGGCTATCTTGGCAGGCGGTAACGGCGACCTGGGCGGCATTACCGGTAAGGGCGCCAACTCCAGCACGATTCGAAACACCTACTTCGCAGGCACCTTCACCAGCGGCCTGGGCACTTGGAGTATGGGTGGTATTGCCGGTAGCTCCGAGGGCAACAACTCTCTCGTCATCGAAGACTGCTTCGTTTATGCCACATGGGAAGAAGGGCTCGATCCCGGTTATGGCGCTCGTGGCGGTATTGTCGGCTGGTGCCACTCCGGTTGCGATGCTGTCAACAGCTATTGTGTAGCTCCCCTGAGCGATGCCATCGGTTTCCAGACCATCAACGGCGACGGTGCCAACGGTAAGGGTAATGGCAATGGCAACTTCGCTACTGAGGCAGAGTTTGCAGACGGTACGGTAGCTTGGGCCCTGAACCACAAGACCTTTGCAAACGCAGCCTTCTACCAGACGGTGGAGGAAGATCCCTATCCCACTCTCGACAAGACTCGTGGTCTGGTCTATGCTACCGTGGACGGCTATGCCAGCGCAAGCGATGAGAACTTCGACGCCATGCGCAAGGCCCTGATTGAGGAAGCCCGCACCTATGCCAACGAGGTGACAGCCTACATCGAGACGGTGAACACCTTCGAAGAGGCCATCAATCTGCTGTCGGAGGCTCAGGACCGCGATTCCTTCATTGAGGCCTACACGGCACTTTCCGAATTGCGTGCCCTGGTAGATGAGAGCGCTAAGGCATACGCCACATACATTAATGCGGCTGAAGCCATGAAGGCAAAGATGGAAGAGACCGAGGTAGCCGGCGTATGGATGGACCTGCTGACCGACTATCTGACCAGCGGCGAGATCGACCCCTACGAGGATATGCCCAACGGTTCCTTTGACTATATCATCAAGAATAAACAGCTGACCGACGAGCAGGTTATAGCTGAGATTGACTTCATGAACTCCATTTACGAGAATGCCCTGCGCGAGGGTTACAAGCCCGGCGACGAGATTACCGGCCTGATGGTGAACGCCAATCTCGGCAACGGTTTCAACGGATGGACATACTCCAAGAACGGCAGCACATTCACCACTGGCGGCGTAACCGACGTGATGCCTACTGCTGAGTCCTGGAACGCCACGTTCGACATGAGACAGACCGTGTCCAACCTGAGCGACGGTATCTACGAGCTTCAGGTGAATGCTGCCTTCCGTGCCGGCGGCGACATTTACAGCCAGAACTATGCAGCATGGGCCTTTGCCAACAGCAACGAGACCCTCATCATGACTGAGGGCGAGGATGCCGTCAATCAGGCAAGCGCCATCGACCTGGAGAACTGCTATATCAACGGCGGTAATGTCACCGACGCAGAGACAGGCGACCACATTTCTCCCTATGACTATCCCTACTTCAACTCTCTGGACAACGAGGAAGACTTCAGCTACGTGCCCTACGGCCCGCTGAGCTGCTCGTATGCCTTCAACGGCGGCCGCTACGTAAATACCATCGTGGCTCAAGTGACAGACGGCGAACTCACCGTCGGTCTGCGTCTGCCCGGCACAGGCCTGAGTGCCGACTGGATGGGCTTCGGCAACTTCCGCCTCTTCTATCGCGGTGAGATTGACAGCGACGATGCGGCAGAAGCCTTTGCCCGCACGCTGAACGGCGATATCGCACGTGCCACGACCCTGCTCAACACACAGGGCGACACTGGCGACCACACGGCACATCCCTCTTATCCCGCCACGCTGAACGCAGCCCTGCAGGCCGCTATCGACGCCGTACCTGCTGCTGCCACCGGCCAGGAGAAGATGGCCCTCGTAGAGCAGTTCACCAGTCTGTTCCAGCAGATATACGAAGCCAAGAAGGTTTATGTGACCATGCTGAGCACCGTACTGGCTACACAGAACATGGTTGCTGCCCTGGCCGAGACGGATCCCGTCGTTGCCAGCATGTTCCCCGCCTTCAACGACCAGCTTGAGGCTATCGCAGCCAAGTGGGAAGAGGGCGGATACAGCATCGAGGAGGCCCAGAGCCTGGACGACCTCTACAACACTGAGCTCTATCAGTACATACAGAACTCCGGCGATGCGCCCCAGCTCGTGGCTGGTGTCTATCAGCTCGACTCGCCCGAAGACCTTGTATGGTTCCAGCAGCGCGTGAACATGGGCATGCAGGACCTCCAGGCCGAAATTACCGCACCCATTGACCTGGCCGAGACCGAGTGGAAGCCCATCGGCATGCCCGACTCTCCTTTCACCGGCACGTTCGACGGACATCTCTATCCCATTACGAACATCAGCCACATGCTCTTCGGTACGACCGACGGCGCAACCATCAACGGTGTGGCCCTGGAGAGCGGTAACATCGTAGTGGAGGATGCCACCTACGCAGCCCACTCCGGCAGCATCATCGGTCATGCCAGCACAGGCGCTCCCACAACCCTGACGAACAGCTACAGCCAGGTGAGCATCAGTTCGCCCATGGGCAGTGACACGGGCGGTATCTCCGGTAAGTTCTACGGCACGATCACCAACGTTTACTTCGCTGGCGACGTGGACGGCACCAATACCACCGGCGGTATCCTGGGCAGCTCCAGCGAGAGTGCAACGCCCGCCCACCTGACCAACTGCTTCAGCTTCGTTGGCTCGTTCCCCGGCACCGACCGTGCATGGTACAGCGACGGCCTGGTAGGCTGGCTCCACGGCAACTGTACGATGGACAACTGCTATGCCATCGCCGGCGTTGGCGAGTTCGGCACGAACTATACAGGCGGCTCCACCGTGACCAACTGCAGCACGAAGACCGCCGAGCAGTTTGCAAGCGGCGAGCTGGCCGTGCTGCTGAACGGCGAGAACGAGACGCCCGTATGGTTCCAGACCTTGGGACAGGATGCCTATCCCGTGCTGAAGAGCGACCATCTGGTGGTAACCGTTGACGAGAGCGGCAACTTCGTGAACAAGGACGGCGAGGCCATCGATCTGACCAAGAGCGACAAGATGCCCGCCCGCGTGAACATCTACGACATGCAGGGCCGACTGCTCCGCACCGGTGTAGAGCCCAGGGCCGGACTCAACAGCCTGCCCGCAGGCACCTACGTGGTCGGCGGACGCAAGGTTGCGAATAAGTGAGCGCAGAGAGAGATGCTCGCATCAATTCTCCCTGCCGAACGGGAGCAAGCCAGACCGGCAGGTCAAGGTTGCGAATAAGTGAGCGCAGAGAGAGATGCTCGCATCATTTCTCCCTGCCGAACGGGAGCAAGCTAGACCGTCAGGTCAAGGTTGGCTAACAAGCAGGCTTAGCAAGCTCCCGCGGAAAGACATTATATAAGTAGTCTCTCTATATTTCTGGTCTCCCTTTCCTGCATTTTCGGGAAAGGGAGACCTTTTCTCCTTCGCATCGGCATAAGAAGACTGAACAAAACCAAACGACAATGAGCAGAGGAATTATCCGCACGACATTCGTGGCAATAGCGGCCTGCATGGCCATCGGGACCGAGGGCAAGACATACGATTCCTACCGCGGCCTCGTCACGGCCGGCTACCAGGGCTGGTTCAACGCGCCCGACGACGGCGCGGGACGGGGATGGTATCACTACCGGGGACGGGACGGCTTCAGGCCCGGTTCGACGAACGTAGACCTGTGGCCGGACGTGTCCGAGTATGAGAAGCTCTACGACACGCCCTTCACCTTCGACGACGGCACGGTGGCCCGGTTGCCGTCGCCCTACGACTACTCGACGGTCGACACACACTTCCGCTGGATGAAAAAGTACGGGCTCGACGGCGTCTTCATGCAGCGCTTCGTGGGCGAGGTGAGCAACCCCAGCGGCAAGCGCCACTTCAACCAGGTTCTGGACCACGCCATGCGCGCCGCCAACAAGTACGGGCGCGCCGTCTGCATCATGTACGACCTGAGCGGGCAGGACAAGCGCGTGGCCGAGCGCCTCCTCGCCGACATAGACGAGGTGAGCCGCACGCACAGCCTGATGGACCACGGCCGCAACCCCTCGTATCTCCACCACAACGGGCGCCCCCTGGTGGTCGTCTGGGGCGTAGGCTTCAGCGACCGCCGCAAGTACGGGCTCGACGAGGCACAGGCCATCGTGAGCGGACTCAGGGAGCGGGGCTACAGCATCATGCTGGGCGTGCCCACCTACTGGCGACAGCTGCGCGACGACACGGAGCCCGACCCGCGGCTGCACGACATCATACGCCAGTGCGACATCCTCATGCCCTGGTTCGTGGGACGGTACGACGAGCGCTCCTACCCCGCCTTCCGCCATCTCATCCCGGAAGACATGGCCTGGTGCAGGGAGCACGACATCGACTACGCGCCCCTCTGCTTCCCCGGCTTCTCGTGGCGCAACATGCACTATCCGCGCGAGGCCACTCACATTCCGCGCCATGCCGGCTCCTTCTTCCGGATGCAGCTCGACTATTGCCTGGAGAGCGGAGCCGAGATGCTCTACATCGCCATGTTCGACGAGATTGACGAGGGAACAGCCATCTTCAAGACCGCCCGCCGAGTGCCTACAGCCACGCCGGGCAGCACCTTCGTGCCTCTCGACGAGGGCATCGGGAGCGACCACTACCTGAAACTCGCCGGCCGCGCGGCAAAGCGGCTGAAGAAGAACCTGAAACGGCGGCGGTGACGCTATTATATATATTCAAGATTCGGAAATTCCGCTATACAGTCTGAAAGGCTTGTAGGCTCCCAGCCAAGGACATCACCATGGGTCTGATGACAAGCATTCTTCGCCCAGCAGGGGCAAAAGCGTAATGGGTTAAGAGCTTATGCCCTTTCAGGCCGGACATTACGGACATACTCCTGCCCCGGGCAATGCCCCGGGCTAAGTGCAGATGGCTCTTCAGGCCGTTCCTACGCATGAGATTCAGTACTTGCGAAACTTATATATATATAATGTATAGAACCGTCTTTTCCCGACGATATTGACAGGAACATCACCTCTCCCCCTGCCCGGACAATGCGTAAGGGGAGATTTCTTTTATCCTTTTGACAAAGGAATAAAATCACACAAATTGGATTTTATCACCTTTAAATTAAGATAAATACCCATTTTGGGGCTTTTATCTCCAGTA
>JAILKU010000174.1 GCA_024693505.1 Bacteroidaceae bacterium
TCAACACCAGTGATTACAGACTTCTTGTCCTCACCGAGACCAAGGATCTGAACTTCGTCACCTACCTTAACAACACCAGTCTCAATACGGCCTGTAGCAACAGTACCACGACCTGTGATTGAGAATACGTCCTCAACAGGCATCAAGAAAGGCTTATCGATGTCACGAACGGGCTCCTGAATCCAGTTATCGCAAGCGTCCATCAGCTCCATAACCTTCTCCTCCCACTCGGGTACACCATTCAAAGCACCAAGAGCAGAACCACGGATGATAGGAGTATCCTCCTCGAACTCATACTGAGCGAGTAACTCACCCATTTCCATCTCAACAAGCTCCAACATCTCCTCATCCTCAACCATATCGCACTTGTTCAGGAATACAACCAGACGAGGAACGTTTACCTGACGAGCGAGCAGGATGTGCTCACGAGTCTGAGGCATAGGACCATCAGTAGCAGCAACTACGATGATAGCACCGTCCATCTGAGCAGCACCAGTTACCATGTTCTTTACATAGTCGGCGTGACCCGGACAGTCAACGTGAGCATAGTGACGCTTAGCTGTCTCGTACTCTACGTGAGCGGTGTTAATAGTAATACCACGCTCCTTCTCTTCGGGAGCATTGTCAATCTGGTCGAAACTCTTGATTTCGGACAGACCCTGCTTTGCCAATACGGTGGTAATAGCAGCGGTCAAAGTAGTCTTACCGTGATCCACATGACCGATAGTACCAATGTTCACATGAGGTTTGGTACGTTCGAATTTTTCTTTTGCCATAGTTTTCTCTTATAGTTTTTAATTAATGGATAATCACTCACTTTTACAATCATCAGAGCTGCTTCCGAGAGTTGAACTCGGGACCTCATCCTTACCAAGGATGCGCTCTACCACTGAGCTAAAGCAGCAACACTCTTTGTGTTGAGCGGAAGACGGGGCTCAAACCCGCGACCCCCAGCTTGGAAGGCTAGTGCTCTATCGACTGAGCTACTTCCGCATTACCTTACAGAATTTTCATTCTGCGTGGGTGGTGATGGATTCGAACCACCGAAGGCGTAAGCCAGCAGATTTACAGTCTGCCCCATTTGGCCACTCTGGTAACCACCCAATACATTATTAATAATAAATAATATGCTCTTTCATCTGCGTCACGCTTGACGCCTGAGCCTCTTGTCGGATTCGAACCAACGACCCCGAGATTACAAATCACGTGCTCTGGCCAACTGAGCTAAAGAGGCAAATGCAGCCGTTTTTCTTCTCGAAACCGCGAATTCGGCTGCAAAATTATACATAATTTTTGAACCACCAAAATTTTTTTCCTTTTTTTAGTGATTTTTCTGCTTTTCTTTATATTTGGAGAGCTGAATCTTCAGCGAATCCAAGTTTTTATCCACCGCTTCTTCAAAAGTATCGCAGACTTCCTGGGCATAAAGTTCCTTTCCTGGCATTGCCACTTTTATAGTCACTTCCTTGTTCATTGCAGTCTCCGGCTTAACCACCTTCAACGAAACGTCCACATTACCTATCTCTTCGCTAAAACGCTGCAGCTTTGATAGTTTCTTCACTACGAAGTCTTCCAGTTTCTCACTAGCTTCGAATCTGACAGCCTTGATTTTAATGTCCATAATAACCTCCTTGTTTTATTTGGCCCTTGGATGAGCCTTATTATACAATTCTTTCAGTTCTTCAAAGGATGTGTGGGTGTAAATCTCGGTCGTTGACAAACGCTCATGTCCCAGCAACTCCTTCACCGACTGGAGATCGGCATAATGGTTCAGCATGGATGTAGCAAACGTGTGCCTGAGCACATGGGGACTTCGCTTTTTCTGTGTTGTCACCATAGAAAGGTAGTACTTTACCCGCGAGCCGACCTTCCAGGAAGTCATTTGCAGACAAGTCCGTTCATGCAAGAATAGCGCTTTCGCCGACAGACCTCTTGATTCAAGCATCTCCTGGCGTTCCTTGAGATATTGCCTCAGGCGCGCTTCCATCTCACTTCCGAAAGGGATTACACGTTCCTTGTTGCGTTTGCCCAATACCTTTATCTGCTTCTGAGTCATATCGACGTCGGACACATCCAGATTTGTCAATTCCGAAACACGAATCCCCGTCGAATAGAACATCAACAGAATCATATAGTCTCTGGCGCCCGCATAATTCTTTTCAAATTGCACGTCATCCAGCAAACGATTCATCTCGGACTCTCGTAGATATGTAGGTAGAGGCTTTTCCTTCTGCGGTCCGGTCACCATATGAGCCGGATCATATTCCACCATTTTACGTTGCAAGAGGAACTTATAGAAGGAGCGTAACGAACTAAGCCTGCGGTTTACACTAGAAGCTATGTTCCCGTCTTCCATCATACTTACCACCCATTGCCGGATAATATCCTTGTCAAGGTTGCTCCAGTTCAGTTCTTTGTCCAGAGTTTCATAGAACTGTTTGAACGCTTTCAAGTCAGCCTGATATACCTTTATGGTTCTCTCAGAATAGTTCTTTTCAAACCTCAGATAATCAATAAAACTCTGAATCCACATCTTGTCACCGATTTTCAGCGGCGAAGATAGACATTTTTTTCGACATCACCAAAGGTTCAGTCAAAAATTTAAGATTCTTTAATCTTCTACGCGCCTCAGCTGCTGAACATAGATAGCGCGTTCCTTAGCAAGGCGTTTCAGTACAGAGGGCTTATCGAACTGCTGGCGTGAACGCAGTTCTTTCACAACACCAGTTTTCTCAAACTTACGCTTAAATTTTTTCAGCGCCCTCTCAATGTTCTCACCTTCTTTTACAGGTACTACAATCATTGTTTTTTCTTGTTTTATTTATTAGTTTTATACGTTAAATGCCAAAATAGCGGGGCAAAATTACACATACTTTTTGAGTTGGCAAAGTTTTTTTTTGTTTTTTTTCACAAAAAGGCCCCGATTTTTATTATCGGAGCCCTTTATATATTAAATATGTATTGCCGTTTTACTGCATATTGCTTTATTTTGGCGACAAAACCAAGTTCGTTTACAGGTTCGGATTGATCTTGTTCCATTCGCTAATTGGCGGCACGATGTTGAGTTCCACCAATTCGTCACGCATTTTGCACAAATGCTCATAGCTTGCATCCAATTTGGCCATTTCCTCGGGCGTACCGGTCGGCATCTTATAGGTACAACCATTCGTATCCAGGGTGGTATCCATAGCCATCATGATATGGTTGTACTTTTCGTTGCATACATATGTGCCGGCAGGCCAGCGGAACTTTTCGCCGCCCATGACAGAACGGATCATTTCCACAGAGCAATAGGCAGGGCTCTGCCATGAAGAACGGCCGCGCAGTTCAATAATCTTGGCGCCGCCTTTCGTTACGTCAACCTTCAGTTGCTCCCACTCTTCAGCGGTGCAGGCAGGCGTTCCGATTAATTCATTCAGGGGTTTGCCGTTTACCTTAACAGCACTACCGAACACAGCCATCTGCTCGCCATGACCGCCGTATGTAGCACATCCCGTCACCTCATACTGCTTGCAACCGAATTTCTTGGCCAGGGCAGACTGCAGGCGGGTAGAGTCCAAAGCTGCAAGGGTCGTAACCTGACCTGGTTTCAAACCAGAGTAGAGCAATGTTACAAGTCCTGTCAGGTCTGCAGGATTGAAGATTACCGTCACGTGCTTCACATCGGGGCAATAAGTTTTGATATTCTGACCCAGTTCCTCTGCGATTTTACAGTTGCCGGCCAGCAAGTCTTCACGGGTCATACCAGCCTTACGGGGAGCGCCACCGCTCGAGATGATGTACTTAGCATCCTTGAATGCCTCTGCCACATCAGTTGTAGCAGTCAGGTTCACACCATCATAGCCACAATGGAACATTTCTTCCATAACGCCCTCCATACCAGGAGCATATACGTCATAAAGACATACATTAGGTGTCAACTTCATCGTCAAAGCAAGTTGCACCATAGTGGAACCAATAGCACCACCGGCTCCTACAATCACTAATTTCTCATTAGTCAAAAATGCCATAATTTGTTTGTTTTTAAGATGTTTCAAATCATTTCCAGTCGGCAAAGTTACATAAAAAAATCTGTATACCCAAAAGAATCCCCAAACTTTCTTTTCGCAAAAGGGAAATCTATGCGTTTTGCAAAGTATGTATTGCATTTCAGACAGGACAGAACGGTAGTTGCGCTTCATCCAAGAGTCCATTTTACATATTCTATACGACGACACGCTCAAAAGTTATGACAAACGACAAGAATATTTGTTTTGCCCTCGCTAATCCGTAATTAACCTCCGGTAGAAATCCTTTCGCTCGGAAATTCTCAAATAAATCTGGATTTTCGCTCGCTTATCCGTACCTTTAACCTTCGGTTTAAAGTACTTTCGCTCGGAAATTCTCAAATAAATTTGGATTTTCGCTCGCTTATCCGTACCTTTGTCCCCTCATAAAAGAAAAGACAATGAAGATAGAAGAAAAAATAGTGGGAGCCGTGGAGGCTGCCATAAAGGAGTTGTACGGACAGCAGGTGCCCGCCAGCATGGTGCAGCTGCAGGAGACGCGTGCCGAGTTTGAGGGCCAGCTGACGCTGGTGGTGTTCCCCTTCTTGAAGATGAGTCGCAAGAAACCAGAGGATACCGCCCGGGAGATTGGTGAATACCTGGTGGGCAAGGTGCCCGAGGTGGTGAGCCGCTTTAATGTCATCAAGGGCTTCCTGAACCTGACAATCAATCCTGCGCAATGGATAGACCTGCTGCAGGAAATACGCCAAGACCAGCAGTTCGGCTTCGTGCCGGTAACGGAAGAGAGTCCGCTGGTGATGATCGAGTACAGCAGTCCCAATACAAACAAGCCGCTCCACCTGGGGCATGTGCGCAACAACCTGCTGGGATGGGCACTGGCGAACGTGATGCAGGCCAACGGAAACCGCGTAGTGAAGACGAACATCGTGAACGATCGCGGCATTCATATCTGCAAGAGTATGCTGGCCTGGCTGAAGTGGGGCAATGGCGAGACGCCCGAGTCGAGCGGCAAGAAGGGCGACCATCTGATTGGCGACTACTACGTGGCCTTCGACAAGCATTATCGCGAGGAGGTGGCCCGGCTGGTGGCCCAGGGGATGGACGAGGAACAGGCCAAGCAGGAGGCACCACTCATCAGGGAGGCCCACGAGATGTTGGTGAAGTGGGAGCAGGGCGACCCCGAGGTGCGTGCGCTCTGGAAGAGGATGAACGAATGGGTCTATGCCGGTTTCGACCAGACATACAAGGCCCTGGGCGTGGCCTTCGACAAGATCTACTACGAGAGCGAGACCTATCTGGAAGGCAAGGAGAAAGTGGAGGAAGGTCTGCAGAAAGGGCTCTTCTACCGGCGCGAGGACGGCAGCGTATGGGCTGACCTCAGGCCCGAGGGACTCGACGAGAAGCTCCTCCTGCGCAGCGACGGCACAAGCGTCTATATGACGCAGGACATCGGTACGGCCAAACTGCGCTTCCAAGACTACCCCATCGACAAGATGATCTACGTGGTGGGCAACGAGCAGAACTATCACTTCCAGGTGCTCAGCATCCTGCTCGACAAGCTGGGTTTCCGCTGGGGACGCGACCTGGTGCACTTCTCCTACGGTATGGTGGAGCTGCCCAACGGCAAGATGAAGAGCCGCGAGGGTACGGTAGTGGATGCCGACGACCTGATAGCCACGATGATAAGCGATGCACGACAGATGAGTGCCGACAAGGTGAACAAGCTGGAAGACATCACCGACGAGGAAGCGCAGGAGATTGCCCGTATCGTCGGGATGGGTGCCCTCAAGTACTTCATCCTAAAGGTGGATGCCCGCAAGAACATGCTCTTCAATCCTGAGGAGAGCATCGACTTCAACGGCAATACGGGTCCCTTCATCCAATACACCTACGCCCGCATCCGCAGCATCCTGCGCAAAGCTGCCGAGCAGGGCATCGAAGTGCCCGACTCCTTGCCTGCTGCCGCAGAAATCAGCGACAGGGAGATAAGCCTCGTTCAGCACCTGTACGGCTTCAAGGCCGCTGTGCGACAGGCCGGACAGGACTACAACCCCAGTCAGATAGCCAACTACTGCTACGAGCTGGTGAAGGAGTACAACCAGTTCTACCACGACTTCAGCGTGCTGCGCGAGGAGGATGCCGACAAGAAACTGTTCCGTCTGGCCCTCTCGGCCGCAGTCAGCCAGGTCGTGAAGAACGGCATGGGGCTGCTTGGCATCGAGGTGCCGGAGAGAATGTAAAGCCCCCTTTTTCTTACTAGACCCGGGTCTAGCAAAATTTACACCCGGGTTTTGCAAAATTTATACCCGGGTGGCGGGAAATTTATTCAGAGATAATGGCAAAGGATTCAAATAGTGCAATACCGGCTTCTCCCTCCCCTCATGAAGAGGGAGTGAGGGCCTGCCTCTGCGTGGATGCGGCCTGCTCGGGAAACCCGGGCATGATGGAGTATCGCGGCGTACACCTGCCCAGCGGCAAGGAGGTATTCCGCTTTGGCCCCATCCAGGGCACGAACAACATAGGCGAGTTCCTGGCTATCGTTCACGCCCTGGCCCTGATGAAGCAGAAGGGCATCCGGATGCCCATCTACAGCGACAGCGTGAGCGGACTGGCCTGGGTGAGAAACCGGAAGGCGAAGACGACGCTCGCCCCTACCGAGCAGACGGCAAAGGCACTTGAACTGGTGCGGCGGGCTGAGAACTGGCTCAGACAGAATACCGTAGATGTCCCGATTCTGAAGTGGAACACCGAGGAGTGGGGCGAGATTCCCGCTGACTTCGGTCGTAAGAAGACTGGAGCTAAGAGCGACAAGAGCTAAGCGCCGGGAGCTAAGAAAGCTTGAAAGTACGGCGTATTGAATTATGAATTGTGAATTATGAATTGAGAGTGAGGAGTTAAGAAAGCTTGAAAGGACGGCGTCATTGAATTATGAATTGTGAATTATGAATTATGAATTAAAAAAGGGAAGCCCTTCATTCTTCCGAGTCATGGGCCCCTATTTCGTCCGATACAAGAAGTACATTGCCGGCACCTTCGTGATGAATGTGCTGGCGGCACTCTTCAATGTCTTCTCCTTCTCGCTTCTCCTGCCCATCCTGCAAATTCTCTTCCAGCTGAACACCGAGCGCTTCTCGTTTATCCCCTGGGGCACAGGCGGATGGGGCAGCTTCGTGGATGTGGCCAAGAACAACGGCTACTACTATTCCCAGCAGTTGGTGGAGCATTATGGTCCCGCCACTACCCTACTCCTGCTTGGCGTGGTACTGTCCCTGCTCACACTCCTCAAGACAGCCACCTACTTCGGCGGCTCGGCTATGCTCATGCCTCTGCGCACCGGTATCCTGCGCGACATCCGGCAGGACATCTACCGGAAGATACTCCAGCTGCCCCTCAGCTTCTTTACCGAGGAGCGCAAGGGGGATATCCTCACCCGCGTCTCGACCGATGTCAACGAGGTGGATGCCAGCATCAGCAGCTCTCTAGACATGGTGATCAAGAACCCGATCTTCATCCTCGTTTACCTGGGCACTATGATATGCCTCAGCTGGCAGCTCACCCTCTTCACCCTGCTGGTGGTGCCCCTGCTGGCCTGGGGAATCGGTACGGTAGGCAAGAAGCTGAAGGCCCGCTCGCTGCTTATGCAGAGCCGCCTGTCGGACAGTATGAGCCAGATTGAGGAGACGCTGGGCGGCCTGCGCATCATCAAGGCCTTCATCGCCGAGGAGAAGATGATGCAGCGCTTCGTGAAGGTCAACAACGAGTATCGCGACATCGCCAACCGCGTAGCCGTGCGCCAGAGTGCGGCCCATCCCGTCAGCGAGTTCCTGGGTACGGTGATGATCGTCATCGTCCTGTGGTTCGGCGGCTGGCTCATCTTCTCGGGGCGCGGCGGCATAGACGCCAATATGTTCATCTACTATCTGGTCATCCTCTATACGACACTTCAGCCCATCAAGGACCTCTCGAAGGCCGGATATGCCATCCAGAAGGGACTGGCCAGCATGGAGCGCATCAGCAAGATTCTATCTGCCGAGAACCCCATCCGCCAGGCAGAGCATCCCGTCGAGGCAGACGGCTTGCACTCCTCTATCCGCCTGGATCATGTGGGGTTCGCCTACAATCCCGGCCGGCCTGTCCTGCACGATGTCTGCCTGGAGATTCCGCGGGGCCGCACGATAGCCCTGGTGGGTCAGTCCGGTTCGGGCAAGAGCACGCTTGTGGACCTCATTCCCCGCTATCACGATGTCTCCGAGGGGGCTATCCTGATTGACGGGCAGGACATCCGGCAGCTCAGCATCGGTTCGCTTCGCGGACTCATCGGTAATGTGAACCAGGAGGCGATCCTCTTCAACGATACCATTTTCAACAACATCGCCTTCGGGGCTCTGGTTCCCACGAACGAGCAGGAGCGGCAGGCGCTACGCCTTCGGGTTGAGGAGGCCGCCCGCATCGCCAATGCCCACGACTTCATCATGGAGACCGAGCAGGGCTACGAGACGATGGTAGGCGATCGCGGATGCCGCCTCTCGGGCGGGCAGCGCCAGCGCATCAGTATCGCCCGGGCCATTCTGAAGAACCCGCCCATCCTGATTCTGGACGAGGCAACAAGCGCCCTCGATACAGAGAGCGAACGCCTGGTGCAGGAAGCCCTGGAACGGCTGATGAAGACGCGCACCACCATAGCCATTGCCCATCGCCTGAGTACGATACGGGGAGCCGACGAGATATGTGTGCTCCACGAAGGCCGGATTGTGGAGCGCGGCACCCACGAACAGCTCCTGGCCCTGGGAGGTTATTACAAGAAGCTGAACGACATGCAACAGCTATGAGTCGCGCCGCAAGACCTAATTATGAATTGTGAATTATGAATCATGAATTAAGGAAAGTCCATTTCCTCGAATACCTCTACTGCCTCCTGCTCATCATCTTCGCTTTGGGGCGAGTAGGCTTCATGCTCTACAACAGACATCTTGGCGACTTCGGTCTGATTGACGTCCTCGACGTGCTGCGCACAGGTCTCTTCGCTCACGATTTCATGTTCGTAGCCCTGCTTCTGGCCGTGCCCTGGCTTGCAGCCCTGCTCTGCCTCCGCTGGCCGGGTCTTCGCCTTCGTGCCCTGCTTATACCTTATTATATATTATTAGGCATCGTGGTAGGACTCGTCATAATGGCCGATGCCGTCATGTACGAATTCTGGCAGTTCAAACTCAACTTCGTGGTCTTCAGCTACGCCGCCTCGCCCGAGGGCACAACGAATAGCGTCAGCACCTGGTTCCTCGTCAGCCGCCTGCTTACGGCCCTTTCTCTCATCCTGGCCGTAGCCGTTCCCGCCATCCTCGTCACTCCGAAGCGTCTTTCCCTTACGGGCGGTGCGCGGCTTTGGTATCGCAACCTCAGCATCATCTGGGTCTTCCTGCTCCTTATGAACGTCTTCTATATGCGGGTGGGCGATGCCTACTACAGCTCCCGTCTCTTCCTGAACCACTCGGCCGTGAACCCCGTGCTGGGCTTCTTTTCCTCCGTTCCCTGGAGCGGGCAGGAGCGCTACGGTTTCCTCGACGAACAGGAGCAGAACGACTACTTTCAGGGTCTTTATCCCGAGGAGACCGAGGACCTTGCCGACACCCTTCTCAACACGCCTCGCCCCAACATCCTTCTGGTCTTCATGGAGAGCTTTGGCGGTAAGTTCGTGCAGGAACTGGGCGGCGTGCCCGATGTGGCTCCTAACCTGAGCCGGCTCATTCCCCAGGGCGTTTTCTGGACAAACTACTACAGCAACTCGTTCCGTACCGACCGCGGTACCGTCTCGGCATATAGCGGATGGGTCAGCTATCCGCAGACCAGCCTGATGAGGGAGGCGCCCCTTCACGCCGCGCTCTCCAGCCTGCCTGCTACCCTCGAAGAGTCGGGCTACGAGACTTCCTACCTCTATCCCGGTCCCATGACCAATATGGGCAAGCGCGACTACCTGGCCAATATGCACTTCCGCAACCTGCTGGATCACACCACCTTCCGTCCCGAGGAGATTACAAGCAGCTGGGGAGCCGACGACAGCACCTCGGCCATGAAGACGTATCATCTGATAGCTGAAAAGGACACCCTCTCCCCTTGGTTCATGGTGTGGCAGACCATCTCCAGCCACGAGCCCTGGCATGTACCCTACAGCCGGCTCGACGACCCTGACCTGAACGCATTTGCCTACACCGACCATTGCGTGGGCCAGCTCATCGACAGCTTGCAGACCCTTCCCCAATGGCATAACATGCTTGTCATACTCATTCCCGACCACGGCTACCTTTACCAGCAGTCGTTCCAGGACCCCGAGTTCTTCCATTCCCCCATGCTCTGGCTGGGTGGAGCAGTCAAGCGTCCGCGTCAGATGGATGTGCTCATGAACCAGAGCGACCTCAGCGCCACCCTGCTTGCCCAGCTGGGACTGTCTCACCGCCAGTTCCCCTGGAGCCGTAACGTGCTGAGCCGCAGCTACACCAACCCCTTCGTCTATTGCAACTTCCCTTCAGGCCTGATGTTCAAGGACACTACGGGCGTCAGCATCTTCGACCTCTCTGCCGGCCTTCCCATCCTGGAGGAACCACAAGACGGCGGGCTGCGCGAGCAGAAGGCAAAAGCCATCCTGCAGGAGAGCTGCAACCTGCTTAAGTGAAGAAGCCCCCAGGCCCTCTTCAGGGGGAGGAGTGAAGATTGAGGAATCAATATTACTTAAACCCCTGATCTCTACTCCGAATTATGAATTGGTCTCCTAATCCTTACTCCCCTTTAACGGGTCGGAGGTCTAATCCCTTATCCTTGATAATCCCTTTCTCCTCTGTCGTCAGGCTGTCGAAGGGAATGGGCGCATCCTCCGAACGGCGATGCTTCTGGTTGATGCGGTTGATGAGACTCCAGTTACGGCTGGGATGCTCGAACGAGGCGTCAGCCGGTTCGTTGGCCGGCAGGTCATAGCGGGTGAAGTCGATAACCATGAGCGGGCTGTCGGGAACCGTCACATCTTGTAGGGTAGCCAGACGGAACGCCTGGTTCATATACCAGTCAATCTGCAGGTTGGGCTCGGAGTGCGCACCCTCTACGCCCGTGCCGCGTTGCGTAAAGTGATAGTTCAGGCGGCTGTTGTCAGGATTGTCGCGACGCCACGCCTCGCCAAACTCACTCATCAGCGGTACGATAGCATCGGGATATTCGGCACGAATATTGCGCAGCCATTGCGTGAGACAATCGGTTATTTCGGGAGGGAACTCAGAAACGAGAGACAATTCCCAGTTGACAACGAGCCAACCAAACCCATTCTGTTTCACACCCGTATCGAAATGAGAGCGCGAGACGGCTATTACCTCTTGCAAGCCCCGCTCAGGACCCAGGTTATGATACGACTCGATGGGGCCAATACCCAGGCGGCTGTTGGCTCCGTCCTCGAATCCGTAGCGCCGGGCGCAGAGGAAGTCAACCGTCCAGCCGTCCAGATTGACGCAGTCGATGAAGTCCTCCTTCCCCTGGGCGGGCTTGCATACATGTTCCAGGCTGGGATAGTAGGGATAGCAGATCGAGCCGTCGCCGTCGCCGTTGTCGATGCCATACTGGCTCCAGATAGTACCCTGAGCAACGTGGATATCCTCCTCCTCGGCCAGATAGCGCAGATTGTCTGCTGCCAGGAAACCGCCCACTATGCCGTGCGGACGATAACCGCCTCCGACCATGTCCGAGATCATCTGCAGGGCATCGTGCATATCCCGGTTCACCTGGCTCCGCGGATTATACATGGGCGCGAAGTAAGCCCCTGGGATGAAGGTGATCTCATCGCCATACAACTTGTGATACTCCACTATCTTCTCACGTAGCGCTACGTAGTTCGGGCGCATATCGTGAAGGGCCATCCATGAGAAAGACCACGTCACCTTTGCCTCAGGGATGGCATCGCTTACTGCCTTGCGGAACCGCTCGGCCGCCTCAACGGTATGCAGTTCCGCCTCGTCCTTGCCCACGTTGTTTTCGCGAGTCACCTCAATCTGTCCGACGCGCACTACGGAGTTGATGTTGATGACGCGCTTGCCCTTCACCGACCAGTTGGAGTCAAAACGCGGCCCCTTCTCGCAGGCCGTCATGCAGAACAGGAGGCACACCCCTGCCAGCATCCCAAAGATTGCACTCTTCTTCATTTTTCTATATTGCGGATTAAACTTGATTATAACCTTGTAGCCGTCCATAGCCTTCAATCTTCCTGTTCGTTGTAATATGAATAGCAGATGCCCTTCATGAATATCTCGCAGTCGTCTATCTTGTCGGTCATGGCAATTTTTATCGAAATCGCCTACAAAATTACAAAAATTCTCCCTTTCCCGCAAGAGAAAAGGGAGAAAATGTATATTGGAGCACCAACCGAAAGTAATTTGCTCGCCAACCGCAAGTTATTCGCTCGCAAACCGAAAGTCATCCGCTCTCGTTCCAGATTATCCTCGTCCCTGATGTTTTTTCTTTTTCCTCCCTGACCATTTTATGTTGCTGGGCGAGCAACACAAGTTGCAGGGCTGGCAACACAAGTTGCTGGGCGAGCAACATAAGTTGCTGGGCTGGCAACATAAAAACCTTGGGCAGGGAAAAACTTTTTTATCGTTATCGCCTATGAAAAAGACGGCTATGCAGCTCCTTTTTTAGCCTGAATGGCATTTATTCCACCGAATTGCTTTCTGCTTACAAACTTTTTCCGTATCTTTGCACACAATTAAGCCATAAAACGCTTCGGAGACACAACCTTTAACAATATCATAAGCAACATGAAAGTACATCAGTTTTTCTTTTCAGTCCT
>JAILKU010000040.1 GCA_024693505.1 Bacteroidaceae bacterium
AATCGGTCATTAGCTTTATGATGATAATAGACCTCTTCATTTGGCTTTAGACATTTAATCGTTTGCCTTTAGCCAAATGATAGTGCGCCTTTAGGCAAACGATTGTATGCCTAAAGGCGCTGTCCTTATGAGCTCGACAAAATGCCCCGATTGACTTATGTGAATCTTCCGATTCACTCGGCTGGTTGCTCCGTTAGCCTTGGAATAGGCCAACTGGGTAGGCAGGAAGCCGGTCAGCGGTTCTGCTCGCCCTCAACATAGTTTTCCATGTAGAGCTGTTCGCCATCGTAAACGGCATAAGTGAAGTGCGTAATCCAGTCGCCCAAAATCATCAGACGGCACTGACGGGATAGCATCAAATCGAGTTCAATGTGGCGGTGACCAAAGATAAAGTAGTTTACCTCGGGATGAGATGCGAGGTATTGCTTGGCGAAGAGTACAAGGGGCTCTCGGTCCTCACCCTGATAAGGAGGTTCACCGCCAGGAGCCTCGTGACGGCGACGGCTGTGGGCGGCCCACTGGAGGGCCACACTGACGCCCCACCGGGGGTGGACAGCAGCGAAAAGGCGACGCCCAAGACGACTATGGAAGAGGCGGCGTAGAAAAGTCTCACCTACTGTTTCGCGCCCCAGGCCATCGCCATGAGCCAGGTAGAATACACGGTCAGCCAGTTCCAAGGTGAGCGGCTCGCGATGGAGTGTGACACCACACTCACGCTCTAAATAATCAAGACACCACATATCGTGGTTGCCCGTGAAGTAGTGCACCTCAACACCCAAATCAGTCAATTCGCTCACCTTGCCAAGAAAACGCGTGAAGCCGCGTGGCACAACAGTGCTGTACTCGAACCAGAAATCGAACATGTCGCCCAGCAGGTAGACAGCTTGTGCACGATGCTTCACCTCATCGAGAAAGCGCACCAGACGACGTTCCTGCTGGCGGCGGTGAGGCACAGCCAGTGAACCCAGGTGAGCATCGGAAAGGAAATAGATATTCTTCATTGCTTGCTATTGTTTTTTAGGAGAATTGGAGACACGGGACATGTATTGGGAGGCTATGAGCTGCAGCCGGCGATGTCCTCTTACATCAGTCCTAACTCCAGACGGGCTTCCTCGCTCATCATGTCCTGAGACCACTCCGGCTCAAACACGAGCTGGACATCAACGTGCTCAATGCCCTGGATGGCCTCCAGCTTTTGGCGGACATCCTCCATGATGAAGTCAGCCGCAGGGCACGAAGGCGCCGTTAGTGTCATATCAACGCTGAGCGAGGTGCCAGCCTCATCGAGTTCGATGCGGTAGATGAGTCCCAGGTCGTAGATATTAACCGGAATCTCGGGGTCGAAGACCGTACGCAACACTTCGATGATACGCTCCTCCGTCTGCAGTCTTTCGCCGACGGCAGCAGCTTGGACCTTTCCGCCCGTGTTAGTCTTCTCTTCAGTCATATTTCTCTGTTCCATACAATCTCTTTATTCAAATCTGTCCCAGCCTCCCTTCGTCAGCATAGCTGTAGTATGCGCCATCAGTAAGGATAATGTGATCCAGCAGATGCAGGTTCATCATAGAACAGGCCTTGGCGGTGCGGCGCGTCAGTTCGTCGTCCTGCCGGCTCGGACTCAGACTCCCGCTAGGATGGTTATGGCATAACGCCACTACTGTAGCATCGGCCAGCAAGGCATGTTTCACCAGGAGCCGGATATCTACAGCCGTTTCCGTCAGTCCTCCACGACTCAGCACTACAGAACCCACAACTGAACAGTTTTGCTTCATCAGCAAGAGGCGGCACTCTTCAACTGGAAGATCCTGCATGGCGGGCAAGAAAAAATCATAAATGTCGCGGCTCGAACGGATGATACGGCGCGCACGGGCCTCCTCGTCCAGACGGCGCTGCGCCAGTTGACAGGCGGCCAGCACTGTGACAGCCTTCGCCTCACCCATTCCGCGATACTTTATCAGTTCCCTTACCGTGGCCCGACCCAGCATCCGCAAGCTGTCATCATAGTCACTCAGCACCTGACGCATCAGATCCACAGCTGAAGTTCCCGGTCCGCCGCTCCCAATCAAGATGGCCATCAGTTCGGCAGTCGATAAGGCAGAGGCACCCTGCGCCATCAACTTCTCCCTCGGACGATCTTCCTCAGCCCAATCTGTAATCCTTAGCATATCAGCGTCTTTTTATACATTATATAATATACGCGCGCGCGAAAGTCACTTGTAGAACGTGCGACTAAAGGCCTGCACTTCCTCTTGTCTGTCCATCACGCAACGCAGCCACCAGGCCTTGATGAACCCCAGGCCATAGCCCATAAGCTGCACAAATGCGGCCGGCACAGAGAGTAAACCTACGCGTAGCGAACGGTTCCTAAGTGAGGAGTCGATGAATATTACCAAGCCGTAGAGCACTATGGGCAACAGAGCCAAAGCCATCAAAATGCCGCCTCCATAAGCTACTACCAGTCCCATGTTGCAGCCTGTGGAACTGCAGAATCCGGCCCAAAGTCCTATGCCTAGCAAGATCAGCCCGAATAGGAAAACAAGGAACAACACGCCCACACCTAAAGTAAACAGGGCGGGCAGGAGGTGGACGAGTTTCAGACTTCCGGGGTGGCGCTTCCACAGGTTGATGCGCGCCATACCGCTATTGAAGACCTGGCGGAAGAACTTCCTAAGGTCAGTTCTCCGCTTGTGCCATACCCAAGCCTCAGGGAATAAACGGCAACGCGCCCCGCTTTCGTAGATGCGAATGCTCAAGTCTATGTCCTCTCCAAAACGCATCGGACTGAAACCTCCCAGTCGCTGCCAGAGGTCTGAACGCAAACCCATATTGAACGAACGAGGATAAAAGCGGTCCAGTTTTTTCCGACCGCCGCGTATGCCGCCCGTAGTCAGGAAACTCGTCATACCGTAGCTGATTGCTTTCTGCATCGGTGTGAACGACTCATGTGCACGGTCCGGCCCGCCGAATGCCTCGCAGGGTTCAGCTGCTAGCTCATCCTCAACTGCCTGCAGGTAGCCCGGGGGCAGCACGCAATCGCTGTCCAGCACAATCAGGTATTCGCCTGCGCTACGGTCTGCCCCATAGTTGCGGGCGGGGCCGGGGCCACCATTCTCCTTGCGGTAGTATTTCACGCTAAGCCGACCGGCGTGCCGGCGTACAACATCCTCGCACGGAACCTGCGAACCGTCCTCCACTACGACGACCTCAAAGTCACGCAATGTCTGGGCCTCCAGGCTCTGCAGCAATTCTTCCACCTCATCGGGTCGATTATAGACAGGAATTATCAGGCTATACTTCATTTTTTTACAGGGGGGAAATCAAGACACCCCCTCTTCGCGTTCTACCTATTAATATATATTATGACAGACGTTCCGACGGACTCCCACACGCCTAAACGTTGTGGGAAACCCCTCGGAACGTCTCGAATAGCCGTGTCATGCCTCGGCACTCACGGTGTTTCTTACTTCACGCGGCCCAGATAAGAACCGTCGCGGCTATCGACCTCAACGATCTCGCCTTCCTCAATGAACAGAGGCACACGAATCTCGGCACCGGTCTCCACCTTGGCAGGCTTCAGCGTGTTGGTGGCTGTATCGCCCTTCAGGCCCGGCTCAGTCCAAATGACGGTCAGGTGAACCTTAGCAGGCACGTCGGCATAAAGCACAGTGTCCGTGCTGGTATCTGTAACGACCTCCACGTCCTGGCCTTCCTTCATGAAGTCCACACCATTAACCTGGTCGGCAGCTATAGTTACTTGCTCAAACGTCTCGTTGTTCATGAATACCAAATCGTCTCCGTCCTTGTAGAGGAACTGGTAGGGGCGGCGCTCAACACGCACATCTTCCAGCTTCTCTCCGATGTTGAAGCGGCGCTCCAGCACGCCTCCGTTGACGACGTCCTTCAGGGTGACGTTCATGATAGTGTTTCCCTTACCGGGCTTGCGGTGCAGAAAGTCGATGCAGAAATAGAGCTTGCCGTCCATTCGGATGCAAGTACCCTTTTTGATGTCCTGTGAATTAATCATAAGAAAATGTTTATTGTTTTAATTATAAATTATGCTTTTGCGCCGCAAAGTTACAAAGAAATAATGAAAAATGAAATATTGAAATGAGAAAAATACCTATCCAATACGTTTTTTCACTAACACCTTTTCAAATTTCATGTAAGAAAGTTTGCTCATTTGGAAAAAAAGTCATAATTTTGCACCCCGAATTGATAAAGTATAAACAATAAAAGCAATATTCGATATGAAAAGAACATTTCAGCCCCACAACCGTCGCCGCAATAACAAGCACGGTTTCCGACAGAGAATGACAACGAAGAACGGCCGTCGCGTGCTTGCTGCACGCCGTGCCAAAGGTCGCAAGAAGCTCACAGTTTCTGATGAGCGTCACGGCAAGGATTGATTCCATCGGACAAGTGAGTTCCGTGCCTCGGAACCATACTCCGAAAGCCGGAATATCAGTCCCGAATCACTAAAATCTCACATAAAACGAAAAGAAGTAGGGGAAACTTTACTTCTTTTGTTTTTTATTACTATCTTTGAGGCCGAAAAAGAAAAGATTATCATGTCATTAAAAGGAATCATCAGAAAGATTTTCAGTCCAGTGGTTTTCTGGAACTTCTTTGCACTTATATTAGCCACCGTTCTCGTACTGGTCGGGCTATGGTACTGGATGGCCTACTATACCCGCCACGGTCAGAGCGTGGAAGTCCCGAACGTAAAGGACATGCTATTGAACGATGCCGAATACGCTTTAGGCCACGTTGAACTGGAGGCTGTTGTGATAGACAGCAGTTATAACCGCAATCTGCCCGCAGGCACCGTGCTTGACCAACTGCCACAAAGCGGAAACCGCGTAAAGGCCGGGCGCGAAATCTATCTTACCATCAATTCCCGTCAGGCTCCGACCCTTGCCGTGCCCGACATAGCCGACAACTGTTCCATTCGCGAGGCCGAGGCTAAACTGAAATCCTTAGGTTTCAAGCTCGGGCCTGTAGAATATGTGCCTGGCGATAAGGACTGGGTACTTGGCGTAAAATGCAACGGCCGGACAGTCAATGTGGGCGAGCGCATTCCAAGCGACATGCCCCTGGTGCTGGTCGTCGGGAACAGTGACGTCAGCGGAGACTTTGACGGAGACGGATGGGAAGATGACGAAAGCTGGGAAGAAGGAGAAGTCGTAACCGATGCTGATGCGATGACGGGCGATGAATAGCGGATTGGAAGACATAGACCTGTTTGACGAAGACCTGCTCCTGGAGGGTGAGGCCGAGGATGAAGACGGCCTGCAGGAGGAACACGAGCATTGGCGCATCGTAGCTGACAAGGGTCAGAGCCCGATGCGCATAGACAAGTTCCTAATGGACCATCTGGGTGACACCAGCCGTAACCGTATTCAAAAAGCTGCCGAGGCCGGTTGTATCCGCGTTGACGGAAAGCCGGTAAAGAGCAACTACAAGGTTAAGCCTCTGCAGGTAGTCACTCTGGTATTGGACCGTCCAAAGCGCGATTGGGAAATAGTTCCCGAGGATATACCCTTGAATATCGTCTACGAAGACGACGACCTCCTGGTCATTGACAAACCCGCCGGCATGGTGGTTCATCCCGGTTGCGGCAACTACAGCGGTACCCTGGTAAACGCATTAGCCTGGCACATGAAAGACACACCGTCCTTTGACCCTAACGATCCCACGGTAGGGCTTGTTCACCGTATAGACAAAGACACAAGCGGCCTCCTGGTCATTGCCAAGACGCCCGAGGCTAAGACCCATCTCTGCCACCAGTTTTTCGTGAAGTCCACCAAGCGGCAATACAATGCACTCGTTTGGGGAAACTTCAGCGAAGACGAGGGGCGCATTGAGGGAAACATCGGGCGCAATCCGAAGGACCGCCTGCAGATGGCCGTCTTCCCGCCAGACAGCGAAATAGGCAAGCCTGCCGTCACCCACTATCGTGTGCTGGAGCGCTTCGGGCACGTCACGCTGGTGGAATGCGTGCTTGAGACGGGGCGTACCCATCAGATACGTGTCCACATGAAGCATATCGGGCACGTTCTGTTCAACGACGAACGATATGGTGGGCAGGAGATTCTGCGGGGCAATATGAGTGCCACCTACAAGGCGTTTATCCACAACTGCTTTGCCGTCTGCCCCCGTCAGGCCCTCCATGCCCGGACGCTGGGCTTCGTGCATCCGCGCACCGGCCAGGAGATGTTCTTCACGAGCGACATCCCCGCCGATATGGCGGCCCTGCTGGAAAAATGGAGAAAGATAAAGACTGAAGAAGTATAAGATACATATTATTATATAAACCAGAGATAAGAATAACGAAAGATGGAAAAGAAAGTCATTGCCATTGTATGCGGAGGAGATTCCTCGGAGCACGATGTCAGCATGCGTAGCGCCGCAGGCATAGAGTCCTTTCTGGACAAGGAACGTTATATCATATATAAAGTAGAGATTCACGCCAGGCACTGGGAGGCCATTTTAGCCGACGGTTCCCGCGTGCCGGTGGACCGCAACGATTTCAGTTTCGAGACGCCCGAAGGGCATGTCCAGCCCGACTTCTGTTACGTCACCATTCACGGCGCGCCGGGCGAGAACGGCATCCTGCAGGGCTATCTGGAGCTTATCGGTATGCCCTACAGTACCTGTAATGTCCTGGTGGAGGCCATGACCTACGACAAGTTCGTCCTGAACAACTATATGCGTTCGTTTGGTGTATCAGTGGCCGACAGCATCCTCATCCGCCAGGGACAGGAGGACAGCGTGGCCGACGAGGACATCCTTTCGCGCATCGGTCTGCCCTGCTTTGTGAAGCCCGCCAGCGGAGGCAGTAGTTTCGGGACGACGAAGGTGAAGACCGAGGCAGAGCTGCGTCCCGCCATTGAGACTGCCTTGCGCGAGGGAGAAGATGTCATGGTCGAAGCGTTTATGGCTGGGACGGAAGTGACGTGCGGATGCTACAAGACGCGCCAGCGCAGCATGGTCTTCCCCGTTACGGAGGTCGTGCCGGCCGGCGAGTTCTTCGATTACGATGCAAAGTACAACGGTCAGGTGCAGGAGATTACTCCGGCTCGCATCAGCGAACACCTCTCGCAGCGGATCCAGACCCTGACGAGCACCCTCTACGACATCCTGGGCTGCCACGGCATCATCCGCATAGACTATATCATCACCGAAGGCGAGAAGATTAAGCTCCTGGAGATAAACACTACGCCCGGCATGACGGCCACCAGCTTCATCCCCCAGCAGGTCAGGGCTGCCGGGCTGGACATCAAGGACGTGCTGACCGAGATAATTGAAGACACCCTAGCCGACAGAGCATGAGACCGCCAGAGTTTGACGAGATACGTCCTTTTGACGACGAAGAAGTGAGACCCGCAATGGAGTCGCTTCTGACCGACCGGCAGTTCAATGCCGTCCTGCATGGGCTGGCCCCCTGGCTGCCCCAGTGGATGCGCAGGGGTCTGCTCCGCCTGTCCTTCACCGGCGTACACAGCACGCTGGACTTCCAGATGCGCTACATGAAGCCCATGGTGCGCCTCGTGCTCCACCGGTGCAGCACCGGCACCACCTTTCAGCACGAGCACATCCAGCCCGGCCCCATGCGCTACACCTTCATGAGCAACCATCGCGACATCGTCCTGGACAGCGCCATACTGGACTTCCTGCTCAACGAAGCCCGCTTCCCCACCACCTGCGAGATTGCCATCGGCGACAATCTGCTCATCTATCCCTGGATCCGCACACTCGTGAAGCTGAACAAGGCCTTTACCGTGCGCCGCGGCCTCAGCCCGAGGGAACTTCTGGAGAGCAGCCAGCTCATGAGCCGCTACATGCACTACGCTATCCAGGAGAAGAAGGAGAACATCTGGATTGCGCAGCGCGAAGGACGTGCCAAGGACAGTAACGACCAGACCCAGGAGAGCGTGCTGAAGATGTTGGCCATGGGCGGAGAGGGCTCGCCCGCCGAGCGCCTGGCTGAGCTGAATATCGTGCCGCTGACCATCAGCTACGAGTACGATCCCTGCGACTACCTCAAGGCTCAGGAGTTCCAGCAGAAGCGCGACGACCCCACTTTCCGCAAGAGCAAGCACGACGACCTGGAGAACATGAAGACGGGGATATGGGGACACAAGGGACGCATCCACTACCAGGCAGGCCGCTGCATCGGCGAATGGCTTCCCCAACTGTCTGACGAGCTGCCCCGCACGGAGTTCTTTACCGAGGTGGCGCGCCGCATCGACCGGGAGATACACCTGGGCTACCGCCTTTTCCCCGGCAATTACGTGGCCCACGACGAACTGCATGCCGACGGCCGGTATGCCGGACAATACAGCGCCGAGGACAAGGAGCGCTTTGACGCCTACGTGGAAGGCCAGCTGGCAAAGGTCAGCCTGCCTTCACCCGACCTCCCCTTCCTGCGCGAGCGAATCCTGACCATGTACGCAAATCCCGTGACGAATAAGGCCCAGGCCCTGGAAGCAGAAACTGAGACAAAGAAATGAGAACCGACAGAACTACCAAGACGTGCCTCGACACCCTGCTGCTCTCCGCTTTTGCGTTGCTAGCGCTTTGGTCGTGTAGCAGCGACGAAGACGAGCGTTATCCCAACGTGATTACCGAGTTCTCCGACGTCAGGAGCGACAAGGACGGACGGCTAATCGACTTCACCACCGACGGCGGAGCAACCTTCCGCATCCAGAACGAGCTGACGGGCTACATTCCCAACCGCCTCTACCGCGCCATCTGCGGCTATGTCCCCCAGGGCGACCAGGCCACGCTCTATGAGTTGCAGGGCGTATGGATACTCAGGGACTCGACGGCCATCGCGAGGCACGACCCCACTAACGTCCTGAGCGTATGGAGCGCCACACGCTATCTGAACATGCAGCTTAGCCCGATGACCCACGGCGGCCAGCACTACTGGGGCTTTGCCACCGACAGCCTGCGGCCGGGCCATGCCTATGTGAGCCTCTACCACAACCAGAACGGCGACGACGCGGCATACAGCCAGACCGTCTATGCCTCACTGCCCTTCGACAGCATCCCGGGGCTGCAGCCCGACGATTCGGTAAGCCTCTCCGTCCATACCTTCCAGGGCATCCGGACCTTCCAGTTTAAGAGACCTTAATAACTGAGACGAAACGAGAGCGGGAGGTTCCACATAACTTACTTGCCGTTTGACAACTGATCTGACATAACATGACAACTATTAAAGAAATTGCTTTCCTACTGGGTTTTATACTGTTTTCAATCGTCTTGATTGCCATAAAGCTCAAGTTCAACTCCTTCATTTTCGGTGAAGGCGGACTGTTCGGACCTGAGGACCATTCCCTCGGCCATGAGATAAAGAACCTGGTAAAGTTGAGGGATCAGGGGCTCATTGATTCTGGGAAATATGAGGAGATGAAGTCTGAGTTGCTGCTGAG
>JAILKU010000080.1 GCA_024693505.1 Bacteroidaceae bacterium
AGCCGGTAGAGGGCACGGGTGATGGCGCGCTCGTCAATCTTCTTGCGGATGCCGCGATAGAGCGTCTGCCACAGGCGGGGCACGCCAATCATAATGGCCACCCTGCCCTCCTGCAAGGTCTGCATGATATCGGGTGCCGAGAGGGACGGGCAGATGGTTATGCCGCCGCCGATCATCAGGGGAGCCACCACACTGCCCATAAGAGGCAAAACGTGGTGGAGGGGGAGCAGGACCATCGTTCGCCGCTCGGGCGTATAGATGGGTACGCCCTCGCTGACTGCCTTAACGTTCATAATAATGTTCTCAAACGAGAGCATGACGCCCTTTGGCATTCCCGTCGTTCCGCTGGTGTAGCAGATGAGGGCGGTGTCCTGGTCGTCGCGCTCGATGCGTGCCTCATCCTCCTCGGTCAGGGCCATGTCTTCGTAGGGATCTACCGTTTGTACGGGAATCTCCATCTCGGCCAGACGCATCGCCTCAAGGGCCAGGGCCTCCTTCTGGCGGGAGGTCCAGACGAAGGCGGGCTGGCAGTCGCGCAGGATGTAGGCCACATCCTCGGCTGTCGAGGTGGCGTCAACGGGAACGGCAATGGAGCCGTTCCTCCAGATGGCATACAAGGCGCACACCCATCCTGTCCGGTTCTCGCTCAGGATGAGAATCCGCTCGCCAGGCGTAGCAGGCGTGATGCGGGCAAACAGGCTGATGCGACGCTTCAACTCGGGAAACGTCAGGCTCTGCCGGCCACTCATCACGGCCACCTCGCGGGAGTTTTTTATCATTTCTGTCCTCATTTCGGGGGACAAATTTACGAATAAACGGCTGATTTACAAAATAAATTCCACTTTTTTTTCGCAGAAAGACACGAATGTTCCCCAAAGGAAATGTTACAGGACCAAGGTGGAAATGCTAGAGGCCCATGGAGAAAATATTACAGGACTAAGGAGGAAATGTTACAGGACATAAGGAGGAAATGTTTCTATACCCCGACAGAAATGTTGCCGAACCCGGGTCTTTTTTATGTTTCACGACGCGAAATATACGTCTCTCGACGTGAAACGTACGTCTCTCGACGTGAAATATACGTTTCACGCCGTGAAATATAAAATACACCCGGGTGGAAAAACATTTTCAAGGGGTTCGGGGGAAAAAGGCAAGGGGAAGGAGGAAGTTTTTGAAGCGCGGGGAGGGGGATATTCAGCCTGAACGACTAGCGGAATTCCAGGTAGTCGCTAAGAAGTTCTATGCTTTCCGGCGTAAATTCATTCAGTTTCCGCAGGTCCTGAACACCTTCCAGATGGCCGCAGGGCAGAGTGCACGTCTGATGCTGCATAGTGGAGCTTATTTCAGTTTTCTCCTCTTATGCTTCTTCAGATATTGCATCAGCGGCTCAGGACGGTCCGTCTGAATCAGCGTGGCACCACGCTCCAGTATCCAGCCCCAAGCCTCGTCAGGTTCCTTCATCTCTACGGCACGGTCGTCATCGTGCCCTGCACACAAGCTCGGCCAGATGCTATTAATCCACACCTTTACTCCCGCCTCACGAATCAGCTGCAGCAGTTCCTCGGTCTGCGCATTGTATTCTTTCATGCAACACTCTATGGCTACGGGCTTCAGCTTCAGGTTTTCATCCACCAGTTCCCACGCATTGGCGGCATTCAGGTTTACTATAGGCATATAGATAACCTTCTCCAGTACGGAGCCGTTCTCGGCCTTTACCTTTTCGGCTCTGTTGCCCGACTTAATGATTACCTGGTCAGTAGTTCCCGTCTTCTCCATCAGTTTGACAACGTCCTGGAAGTAGTCATAGCCTTTGTCTATATTAATGAGAATCTTACCTTTACACAGGTTCAGCACTTCCTCAAGCGTAGGAATAGCATGGCGAGTTGCCGCAGCTCCATGCTGTGGCTTCAGTCTAAGCTCCTTCAGCTCGGCCAGCGTATGCTCTTCTATCTTGCCTTTGCCGGTACTAGTGCGGTTCAGGGTATTATCATGCATACAAACCAGCACACCGTCGCTTGTCTTGTGGACATCAACCTCTATCATATCCACTCCCATATCTATGCTGTTTTGGAAAGCCTGCAAGGAGTTCTCGGGTGCGCCGCGCCAATCGCCGCGATGCGCTACTACCATCACATAACGGGGGTTCTCAAACAGGTTACGCCTTAGTTTCCCGGCGTAGTTCTCAGCCCAAACCATACTGGTCATCATCAGGACCAGGAACAGGGAAAATGTCTTTTTCATTGCCTAAAATCAAAGTTTTGCATGCAAAATTACAACTATGCGAGCACAAAACAAAAGAAAAACTGAATTTTTTTCGTTTTTTTGTCGAGCGGGAGGAATTTTTACTCGCGAAAATCGAGATAGTCCTGAACGCGTTCGATTGCCTCAGGAGTGAAGTCCTGAAGTTTCTGCAGTTCCTGCGGACTATGAAGAGGTCCATACTTCTTACGGTATTCAATGATAGCTTGCGCCTGATAGAAAGAGATGTAGGGATGATGCATTAGGCGCTTTAGGGAGAGGTGGTTTACTTCAAGCCGTTCGAGCGGGACAGGCTGAACAGTAAACCAGTCCAATACTTCATCGGGCATCCTGCAGGCCTCCATCACTTGTTCTTTGGTGCGGAATCCGCCAAGTCTCTGACGATATTCCACTATCTTCGATGCGCGGTAGGAGGCAATACCGGGTATCTTCATCAGCATCGATGTGTCTGCCGCATTTAGGTCGATTACCGTGCCAGGAGCATATTTTTCGAGATGCGGAATGGTATCTGTGCTGTTGACCGGTTCTTCCGAGCGGGCGAGAGTTCCGTTAGAAGGCAAGGAATCAGTTTTCAAGTTTCCCTTTTCAAGGGGCTGACTATTCACTTTCGAAGAGTACACCTTTGAAGTCGAGGCCACAGAAGCAGACGGGCGCTCGTAGCTCCGGGGCTTGGGCGTAACGAGCTGGAAACGCCTATCGATGCGGATGTAGGGATGAAGACGCTCCCAAAGTTCATTCGTCATACCGGGAAGGCGCTGAAAATCCTCCGGCGTATGGTATCGCCCATGCTTGGCCCGGTAGTTATAGACAGCTCTCACTTGCCAGGATGCCAGGCCTAACCGCAACAGGGTGGTGCTGTCTGCCGTGTTCGGATCAAAAGGGAAGGATTCCACCCGCTCTTCCTCCTTGGCATAGATATATTTCCGGCCGGAAGATGTAGGACGAAGTTGCGCAGAATCTGCCGTCGCAGAAAAGGACGAATCGCCGCCAACCGAGCCGCGCCAGCTGTAAATGGTCAAAGCCAGCACGACCAAAAGCATTATCCACTCCAGCAGGAGCAAGGCGCGGCGGTCAGAATTGGAGAAGAAGGGCAAGCGCTTCATCCCAACAGCTCATGAATGAAAATCAGGGCGATAGCCAACGGAACGGCCCAACGCACCAGGAAGAGATAGAAGCGGAAGAAACGGAAGCGGAGCGTTCCTCCGTTAGTAAGCTCATCGCGCACCAGTTTACGGTCCAGTTTCCAACCCACAAAGAGGCAGATGACGATTCCGCCCAAGGGCATGATGATCTTGGAGGCCACAAAGTCGAAAAGGTCGAACATCGTCATTCCGAAGACGGTATAGTCGCTCCAAGGGCCAAAGGAAAGGGAGCAACCCACGCCCAAAAGCATACAGGAGACCGAAACCAGGGCTGCCGAGCGACGGCGCGAAAGGTGCATCGACTCGTGGACATAGGCCGTCACCGACTCATGGAGCGACATAGCGCTCGTCAGCGCAGCCAGCAGCAGAAGCACATAAAACAGACCCGAAAAGACGTATCCCACTACAGGCATATGACTGAAAGCCAGATAAAAGACATTCGGCAGAGTGATGAAGACCAAGCCGGGACCTGCATTCACCTCAACGTCGGCCACGCTGAAAACCGCTGGAAAGATGATGAATCCGCTCAGTATGGCTACAACCGTATCGATGGCACTCACGCTGAATGCCGTCTTTACCAGGCGGGTATCAGAACCGAAGTAGGAGGCATAGGTGCAGAGACAGCCCATTGCCAGACTTAGAGAGAAGAAAGCCTGCCCCATCGCGCTAAGCACCACATTAGTCGTCACCTTCGAAAAGTCGGGCCGCAGTAGGAAGGAGAGTCCGTCGCTTGCTCCAGGCATGCCAAAGGAACAGACTACCAGGATGCCGATAATGAACAGCAGCATAGGCATCATCACCTTGCTGAAGCGCTCAATGCCCGACTCCACGCCCTTGGAAATGACCAAGTGGGTCATCAGCATGAATATTGCGGCATAGACGATAGGCTGAACGGGATGAGAGACAAACGATGAGAAACAGGCCACATAGTCTTTTCCCTGAGCAAAGTAACCCGTCAAGGACAAGACGAAATAGTAGAGCGTCCAGCCCGAGATAACAACATAGTAGGACAGGATAAGGAAGGCGATGAAGACTCCGGCCACTCCCTCGTAGCGCCACCAGGTGCCTGGAGCCAGTTTCTGATAGGCAGATATTGTGTTAGCATGCGTGTGACGGCCAATGAGGAATTCACTCACCATAACCGGAACGCCCACAAAGACAACACACAAAAGGTAGATGAGGATGAAGGCGGCACCACCGTTGTTTCCCACCTCGGTAGGGAACCGCCAAACATTACCCAATCCCACAGCACTACCAGCCGAGGCCAGGATAACTCCCAGTTTGCTTCCGAAATTACTGCGATTTTCCATTCAATTAGATATCAATTCGTTAAAAAAGACTATAGCTACGCCAACAGGCGCTACCCAACGTATGAGAAACAGCAACAGGCGCAGGCTCCGCACTCGCAATACGCCGCTATTGGTCAGTTCGTCCTCCACCAGCCGGCGATTCAGGTACCATCCCACGAAACAGGTTATCAGGAGCCCGCCCAGCGGCATGATATACTTTGCCGTCAGGAAATCGAAAAGGTCAAAGAAGCCCAGGCCCAGCACCTTGACGTCGCGCCACGGGCCGAAAGAGAGCGAGCAGGCAAAGCCCAAAACGATGCAGAGAGTCGTCACGATAACTGCAGACAAACGGCGCGAAAGACCGAAGTTCTCGCGGATGAAAGCTGTCGCTATCTCGTGCATAGATATGGTGCTGGTCAGCGCAGCCAGTAACAATAGTACATAGAACAGGCAAGAGAAGGCATATCCCAGCAAAGGCATATTGCTGAAGGCCATATTGAATACGCTGGGCAATGTAATATAGACTAGGCCAGGGCCTGCATCCACCTCTACCCCACCAACGGAAAAGACTGCAGGGAAGATAATGAAGCCGGCCAGGATTGCCACCAACGAATCTATGGCACAGACGCTAAGGGCCGAGTTTACAAGTCGCGTCTCACGACTGAAA
>JAILKU010000134.1 GCA_024693505.1 Bacteroidaceae bacterium
CAAGGCCTTCATACATATTTTTCATATTGCTGCTACGATTCATGATGCAAAGGTAATAACTTTTCTGCAATAATGTACCGTTTGGCAACATTTTTTTGGGTTAGCGGCTTACACACTCCCACAGGGTTTGTCGGTTGAGCCGCATTCGCAGAATTGGCGGCTAGCAAATGTGAAGGAGGCGGCCTCTGCACAATATTCCCAGGGTGGGAATAATCCCGAAAGCCGGCTGCAGATAATCAGAGGGCCGAAAGAGAGCCGGACAGTCAGTGCCTGCAGTCCCGGGAGACGGTTCCTGATCGAACTGCATCAGGAATCGGCGCGCATTCAGCCGGCCAAGCCGCGCAAAGGGGAATGCAAAGGGGCGAAATCCGCGCCTCAAGACGGGAATTGCATAAAAAACCACTTCTTAACGTCGGATTTCCGTCAGATAATTTTGAAATCCACAATAAAAGCAGTAACTTTGCGCGGTTTTACAAAAAAATACACATTATTTATTTTTATAACGTATGGCAGATAGTAAAGAAAAACTTTTCTCTGACTTCGTCGCCCCTACCCGGCAGGAATGGCGGGACAAGATTGAGGTTGACCTCAAGGGAGCCGACTATCAGAAGAAAATGGTGTGGAGGACCAACGAAGGATTCTCCATGGAACCGTTCTACCGCAAGGAGGACGTGGACAAGCTGGCAACCGTGAATGCGCTGCCCGGCGAGTTCCCCTACGTCAGGGGCAACCGCGCCGCAAGCAACGAATGGCACGTTCGCCAGGACATTAAGTGTGAATGCCCGAAAGAGGCAAACCAGAAGGCACTCGACATCCTGAACAAGGGCGTCGACAGCCTGGGTTTCATCATTCCGGGCAAGGAAGTCAGCGCCGAGTACATCGACACCCTCCTGCAGGGCATCTATGCCGACTGCGTAGAACTGAACTTCCGCACCTGTCAGCGTCACAGCCTCGAGCTGGCCAAGATTCTCGTGGCCTGGTTCAAGAAGCAGGGCGTTGACCCCAAGAAGGTCGAGGGCAGCATCAGCTTCGACCCCATCGGCAAGATGATCCAGAAGGGCAAGGACACCAGCGACGTACTGGCCCAGGCCAAGGAACTCGTGGAGACGTTGGCAGACTATCCCCTGTTCCGCGCCGTCAGCGTGAACGCCTATGAGCTCACCGATGCCGGAGCATATAGCTATCAGGACCTGGGTTACGCTTTGGCCTGGGGTAACGAGTATATGCAGGAGCTCACCGAGGCCGGCATCAGTCCCGAACTGGCCGCTCAGAACATCAAGTTCAACCTGGGCATCAACGGCGTCTATTTCATGGAGATAGCCAAGCTGCGCGCCGCCCGCCTGCTGTGGGCTCAGATCGTCAGCCAATACACCAGCGACAAGGAGGCAGCCAAGATGCACGTCTGCGCCATCACGACGACCTACAACCAGACGCTCTTCGACAGCTACGTGAACATGCTCCGCTCCCAGACCGAGACGATGAGCGCCGCCCTGGGTGGCGTGGAGAGCATCGTCGTTCGTCCCTTCGACATGCCCTACGAGGCTCCCACCGAGTTCGCCGAGCGCATCGCACGCAACCAACAGCTTCTCCTGAAGGACGAGTGCCACTTCGACCGCATGGTTGACGTTGCCGGCGGTTCCTACTTCCTCGAGGAGCTGACAACGGCTTTGGCTGGTCAGGCATGGAAGCTGTTCCTCGCCGTTGAGGAAGAAGGAGGTTTCCTGGCCGCAGCAAAGGCCGGTACAGTTCAGAACACCGTCAACGAGACCAATGCGACTCGCCACGCCAATGCCGGCAAGCGCAAGGAATTCCTGCTGGGCACCAACCAGTTCCCCAACTTCACCGAGAAGAGCGAGGGCAAGCAGCCGCTGGAAGCCTGCAAGCATTGCTGTGAGGGAGAGGCCGAGACTGGCATTCCCGCACTCAAGCCCTCTCGTCTGGCCAGTGAGTTCGAGGCTCTGCGTCTCACCACCGAACAGGCCCCGAAGGTACCCGTTGCCTTCATGCTCACCATCGGCAATCTGGCCATGCGTCAGGCTCGTGCACAGTTCTCGTGCAACTTCCTGGCCGCAGCCGGCTACAAGGTAATCGACAATCTGGGCTTCCCGACTGTTGAAGAAGGTGTCGACAAGGCTCTCGAGGCTGGTGCCGACATCGTAGTCATCTGCTCGAGCGACGATGAGTATGCCGAGTATGCCATTCCCGCATTCAAGTACCTCAATGGCCGCGCCATGTTCGTCGTGGCCGGTGCACCCGCTTGCGCCGAGGACCTGAAGGCTGCAGGAATCGAGAACTTCATCCACGTCCGTGTGGATCAGCTGAAGACACTGAAGGAGTATAACGCTAAATTGGGAATCTGACTATGGCACGCAAACAATTCAACAATATCGACATCTTTGCCGGAATAGAGGCAAAGAACGGCCAGCAATGGCAAAAAGAGAAAGGTATAACTGCCAACTGGAAGACTCCTGAGCAGATTGACATTCAACCCGTTTATACGAAGGAAGACCTCGAGGGCATGGAGCACCTCGACTTCGCAGCCGGCATTCCGCCTTTCCTTCGCGGTCCGTACAGCATGATGTATCCGTTCCGCCCGTGGACAATCCGTCAGTATGCCGGATTCTCGACAGCCGAGGAATCGAATGCTTTCTATCGCCGCAACCTGGCCAGTGGTCAGAAGGGCCTTTCCGTAGCCTTCGACCTGCCGACCCATCGTGGTTACGACCCCGACAACAAGCGTGTCGTAGGCGATGTGGGTAAGGCTGGTGTGAGCATCTGCTCGCTCGAGAACATGAAGGTCCTCTTCGCAGGCATCCCCTTGAACAAGATGTCCGTCAGCATGACGATGAACGGCGGCGTGCTCCCCATCCTGGCCTTCTACATCAATGCAGGTCTCGAACAGGGTGCCAAGCTCGAGGAAATGGCAGGAACCATCCAGAACGACATCCTGAAGGAGTTCATGGTGCGCAACACCTACATCTATCCGCCCGCATTCTCGATGAAGATCATCGCCGACATCTTCGAATATACCAGCCAGAAGATGCCTAAGTTCAACAGCATCTCCATCTCCGGCTATCACATGCAGGAAGCCGGCGCAACAGCCGACATCGAGCTGGCTTACACGCTTGCCGACGGTATGGACTACCTGCGTGCCGGTATCAATGCCGGTATCGACGTTGATGCCTTCGCACCCCGCCTCTCCTTCTTCTGGGCCATCGGCGTGAACCACTTCATGGAGATAGCCAAGATGCGTGCCGGCCGTCTGCTTTGGGCCAAGATCGTGAAGAGCTTCGGGGCCAAGAACCCCAAGTCGATGGCACTGCGTACGCACTCGCAGACCTCTGGCTGGAGCCTTACCGAACAGGACCCCTTCAACAACGTGGGCCGCACCTGTATCGAGGCAATGGCAGCCGTGCTCGGTCATACCCAGTCGCTCCATACCAACGCACTCGACGAGGCAATCGCCCTACCCACCGACTTCTCGGCCCGTATCGCCCGTAACACGCAGATATACATCCAGAACGAGACTCAGGTGTGCAAGCACATCGATCCCTGGGCTGGTTCATACTACGTGGAGAAGCTCACTCAGGAGCTCTATCACAAGGCATGGGAGCACATCCAGGAAATCGAGAAGCTGGGCGGTATGGCCAAGGCCATCGAGACGGGTCTGCCCAAGATGCGCATCGAGGAAGCTGCAGCACGTACTCAGGCCCGCATCGACTCTGGCGTTCAGACCATCGTGGGCGTGAACAAGTATCGTCTGGAGCACGAGGATCCCATCGACATCCTGGAAATCGACAACACAGCCGTCCGTCTGCAGCAGGAGGAAAGCCTCAGGGAGCTGCGTGCCAACCGCGACGAGGCTCAGGTGAAGAAAGACCTGGAGGCTATCACCGAATGCGTGCGCGAGTTCAACGAAGGCAAGAAGTCGGAGCACAACCTGCTCGACCTGGCAGTCATAGCCGCCGGGCATCGTGCCACACTTGGAGAGATCAGTGATGCCTGCGAGGCTATCGTAGGCCGTTATAAAGCAGTAATCCGTACTATTTCAGGCGTGTATAGCAGTGAAAGCAAGAACGATGCAGACTTTGAGAAGGCCTGCGCGTTGACAGAGGAGTTTGCCAAGCAGGAGGGCCGGCGCCCCCGCATCATGGTTGCCAAGATGGGTCAGGACGGTCACGACCGCGGTGCGAAAGTAGTAGCCACGGGCTATGCCGACTGCGGCTTCGACGTCGACATGGGTCCGCTCTTCCAGACCCCGGCTGAGGCAGCCCGCGAGGCAGTGGAGAACGACGTGAACGTGGTTGGTGCCAGCTCACTGGCTGCCGGTCACAAGACGCTCATCCCGCAGCTCATCGAGGAGCTCAAGAAGCTCGGCCGCGAGGACATCATGGTCATTGCCGGCGGTGTTATTCCCGCTCAGGACTATGACTTCCTCTACAAGGCCGGCGTTGCCGCCATCTTCGGTCCCGGCACCAGCGTGGCCAAGGCTGCATGCGAAATCATGAACATCCTGCTGGACAAGTAAAGCAGCAAGAGGGTAAAGACCCTTGAACCTCCTCCCTCCTTAGAGAGGGGAGAATACACAGAAAAGGCGGAGCGCCGTGTTGCGCTCCGCCTTTTTATTGAGCCAAAGAATAAATAATGGGATTAGGAGCATGGAACCCTATTCGTGATGGTACGGCTCGCCGGCCAGTATGGTCATGGCGCGGTAGAGTTGTTCAACGATGAGGAGGCGTATCATCTGGTGGCTCAGGGTCATCTGGCTCAGGCTGATTTCCTCGTTAGCCAGGCTGTGGATGCCGGGTGCAAAGCCGTAAGGGCCGCCGATAACAAGCACTAGGCGGCGGGGCGATGCAACCATTCGCTTTTGCATCCAGGCAGCGAACTCCAAACTACGCCGCTCTCGACCGTGTTCGTCGAGCAGCACGATGTAGTCGCCAGGCTGCAGGGCGCGGCGTATGAGCTCGGCCTCGCGCTCGCTCTGCTCGGCCTCGCTCAGGTTGCGCGTCTGCTTCAACTCCGGAATGGCCTGCATCTCAAAGGGCAGGTAGTGGCGCAGCCGGGCTGCATACTCGTCGATAATATCCTGGAAGCGACGGTCCTGCGTGCGCCCAACAGCCAAAAGGATTGTCTTCATCTCATAATTGTTATATGACAGGAAGTCCCAGACTTCCGAGAAATACTCGGAGGACCAGGACTTCCCAAAACATCTTATTCCTTAGTGTACTCCAAACAGCCGGCATCGGGTGCATCGTCGCTAAGACGGCTACGGCCAAGACGGTCGAATGGAAGTTGGCGAGCCAGCTCAGGATCGGCCATATCGCGAATCAGGCTCAAGCTGTCTGGCGTAAAGTCGTAGAGGAAGTTCTTCGTGTCGAAAAGCTTGAAGTTCTTCTCTCGCAGCGGTTGCTCTTCATCGCCCGCTTCACCGCCCTCGGGCAGATGGTCGTAGCGAACCTCAACGAAACGCATCTCATCATCACTCTCTACCGTATTCAGGAAACAATGAGAGAAGAGATAGTTTACCTCCTCGTCCTGTCCCTCGTTAATACTGCCCATAATGACGTCTTCACCGTAACCTGTTATGACACAGTTCCGGAAATGAGCCTGAACCAGATCGCGGAAGGTCTCACCCTCGTGGTTCGCCACGTAGAGAGCCTCGCCCCGCTCTGCCGTAAAAGGATAAAACTGGGCCAATGTACAATGCTCGAACAGATATGCACCTCCAAAGAGACTTACGCATCGGCCCATCGTATTGCTCACCTGCGTATTGCGTACCGTAGCCCTGCAGTTGTTCAGTTGCAGGCCGTCGCCGCCAATATTGTGGACGATGCAGTTTTCCATCTCCAGAAGCGATACGTTCAAGTCTGTACTGTCGCAGATAATTCCGTAGCATCCGCTGTGCAGGTCGGTGTAAAACAACCTGTTTTCCCTGCTTGATTCATGCAGATGAACGCCCTCCCACCGGCTCGGCGTATTATCATATGGCAGGTAGGGAAACATATGATCAGTCCGGTCGCCTCTCAGGGTTACTGGTTTCTCCAGCGTGCCCAGGGCAACCAGCGAACCATAGACTTGCAAAGAAGCCTTGTCGTGGAACATCAGCGTTGTCCCGGCCTGCAAGGTAAGCGTAACGCCTTCCCGAACCACCAGCGAATCGTATATCACTATGGGAAGCGGAGAGTCATAAGTGGTGTCGGCAGTCAGAACCTCGCCACGCAGGAAGTGTGCATCCTGGCCTCCTGCCGTAAGCACAACACTCTGAACCACACCACTTTCGAGCTGGAACAACAGCTTGTCTGAGAAACCGACAGGGGTATCTGCACCAGTCGGGGGAAGCGTGACCTCTATGCGAACAATCAGACTATCCTCGCCTCTTACCTCAAAGTCCTCTCCTACTCCACCTGCCAGATACTGACCATCCACGTTTACGCGGAAATGGCTGCTGCGTCCTTGCTGCAAAAGAACAGCAGGCAGACGAATCCCGTCGCGGTTAGGGTTATATACGGTTAGGGTCTTCGTGGCACTTGGAACGGTAGTCAGCAGC
>JAILKU010000155.1 GCA_024693505.1 Bacteroidaceae bacterium
CTCAAATGCATTTCTTGACTTGCCTGAAGACAAATACTCTTCTACTAATGCAAGTCTTTTCTCATCTGTCATTTCTCCTACTTGTCGCATACTGATACACTTTTTTAATTTCAAAAGTGTCAACTTATTCAGTACACGTCAGATACCTATCGTAGATGATGTGCTTCCCCTATTGACAAATATGTACCTCTTATTCCTGAATCAAGAAAAGGCCTATCCGGTTTGTATGGACAGACTGATGAACTGTAGGGATGAGACAGATGAATTGTAGAGGCAAAGTAGAGGATAAGTAGAGGATAAGTAGATGCAAAATAGAGGGTAAAGTACTTTATAAATACATGTAAATAAGTGATTTAGCTGCAAAATTGCGAGTATCAAGTAGAGGTAGATGTAATTATAGGATTTCAATTGGAGAATGGTCACGCTGACGTTCAACTGTCCACTCTGTTTCGTGTTTTTGCTGGGTTAGGGAAACGCGTATCTCTCAGCGTACTATAGCATCTATGCCCGTTGCCAGCATCTGAGTATTGATCCTTCGGCCAGCAAAAGAAATATGTTACGACAAAGAAACTCGTTGCCGTAACATACTCTTGTCTTTGGTTGAGGAAACGTAATTCCTGCTAATAGATGCTACTGCCTGGCTATGACGCTCCCGCTGGCCTGGTGAGTAGCCAGGATGAGCACTTCGGCTATCTGGACGTGGGCGGGAGCCTGGGCGGCATAGAGAGCAACGTCGGCTATGTCATCGCCCGTGAGGGGTTTGATGCCCTGATAGACTTTCTCGGCCCGCTTGGCATCGCCATGGAAGCGGACGCGGCTGAAGTTGGTTTCGACTAAGCCCGGTTTGAGGTTGGTAACGCGGATTGGGGTGGGGGCCAGGTCGATACGGAGACCGTCTGAGAGCGTCTTGACGGCGGCCTTTGTGGCGCAATAGACTCCGCCTCCAGCGTATGCGGCATCGCCTGCTACGGAACCGATGTTGATGATGTGGCCGCGCCCGCGCTCCACCATACCCGGCACAACGAGGCGTGTCATCCACAGGAGGCCCTTGATGTTCGTGTCTATCATCGTCTCCCAGTCGTCGAAACGGCCTTCGTACTCAGGCTCCAGGCCCAGGGCCAGGCCTGCGTTGTTGACCAGCACGTCTATCTCGCTCCATTCCTGGGGCAGACAGGCTATGGCTTTCTCGGTCTCTTCGCGTTCGCGGACGTCGAAGCAAAGGGTCAGTACTTCAGAGCCCTGAGCAGTCAGCTCGGCCCTGATTTCTTCCAGTCGGCTTTCGTTCCGACCCGTCAGGATGAGGCGGTAGCCCGCTCCTGCAAACTTTCTGGCGCAGGCAAGCCCGATGCCGCTCGTCGCGCCTGTGATGAGGGTTATTTTGTTCATGGGATGGGAATAATGGGAGTAATGGGAAAAATGGGAATAATGGGAGTAATGGGAATAATGGGAGTAATGGGAGATCACTCTATGACCATATCGAACTGGCAGCAGGGGTCGGTTTGGTGGGCCAGATGCTTGGTCATGGGTGAGATGCCGAAGAGAACGCTGTAGGTGGAGGCCTTGATGGTCTTGCCGTCGGGCATGAATTCCAGCAGGCGTAACCATCCGTCGCCGCCGTTGCCTTCCCAGCCGCCACCCAGGCACTGGATGTTGAACATCATCTGATGGACGGTCTTTCCGGCTGCATTCTTGTCCTGTCTGTAAGCCGTATTGTTGCGGAAATCCTCTTCACTTCCGGCTTTGGAGGCAGGATGACCGGTATGTCCGCAGACGGCCAGGCGGATGTTGCTGCAGGGATAGAGCAGTTTCTCCCAGATCTCGCGTCCGTAGTTGCGCGGCTGAATCTTGTAGCCCTCGTTGACGGTATATTGGGCTGTTGTCTCTCGCAGCAGGGAATGGGTGAGGAAGATGACGGTGTGGTTCTTGTACTTATCGCTGTCGCATAGCTTCTTTGCCCATGCAAGCACTTCGTCGCGCGGCGCCCACTCTGTGCCGATGACCAGCAGGGAACCCCAGTGCTTGGTGTGGAACTCCCACGCGGCATTCTCGAGCGATACCTGTCCCATTCGGTTTGGCAGGGCAGCCACAAGATGCTCAGCCGTCAGCGGATTGCGCTCGAAGGTGTAGTATTCGGGATAGTGTGTGAAAGGTTCGTCGCCCCGCACATAGCCGTATTCGTGGTTGCCGCCGGCGATGATGTAGGGCACATGCCCGTCGAGCCGCTTCAGGCAATGGCTCGACCACTCCCACATCTGCTTGCTTGTCTGGTTGAGCATATTGCGGTTGCGCACGATATTCTCGTTCTGCTCCACAAGGTCGCCCGTGAAGAGGACGCCCTGGATGTTCAACTGCTCAACATTATCCGCAATCCAGGCGGTGCAGAGCTCGTAGATGGGCTGGTTGATGTCGTACTTCGTATAGCCCTGCGGGTCGCCGAAGACGATGAAGGTAAACGATTCGGGGTCGTTGAGTTTCTGCCTGTCGGCCCTGTGCTGAGCCCAGGCAACCTGGCTGGCAAGAGCCAGAATGCTGAGCAGGAGGAGGTGTTTATAGTTCATAGTCCATAGTTTAAAGTTCATAGTCCATTATCCATTGTTCATTGTCCATTATCCATTGTCCATTGTCCATTATCCATTGTCCATTGTCCATTGTCCATTGCTCATTGTCCATTGTCCATTATCCATTATCCATTGTTCATTATCCATTGTTCATTGTCCATTGTCCATTGTCCATTATCCATTGTCCATTGTTCATTGTTCACTCAGAATTTATATGAGATGGTTTGTCCGGCCTTCACCTTGTAGGTCTTTGTCTTGGCGCCGTCAGAAACGGTGATGTTGATTTTCCCGTCCTTGCTGCGGTTGACTTCTATGTCGAAGCAACTGCCGAAGGCGCGGATGCGGCGCAGGGCCATTTGGTTCCAGGCTGTGGGTAGCTGCGGTGTCAGTTCGAAGGTTCGGAACCCGGTGGGGCGGATGCCGAACAGGCCTTCGGTAATGATGCGGGCATAGAGTCCGCTTTCAGCCGAGAGATGGCGCTGACTGCCTTCGGGCCAGGCTTCTATGGCATAGGGTACGTGCTCGCCCAGCAGACGGGCATTGGAGTAGAAATGCAGGAACTCAGTGGCTTTGTCGGGATGCCCTGCTGCATAGACACCCCGCAGGGCATAGAGCGTTGAGCGGTCCCAGAAGGTCTGGCTACCGGCCTGTGTGAGCATTCCGTTCTCTGTCCAAAGACGTGGTGAGAACAGGGCTTGGATGGTTCCCTGAGTCCGCTCGTACAGTCCCATGCAGAGTGGGATGCATATCCAGGAACGCAGCACATCGTTTCCTTCATAATAACGGTAGGTCTGGAAACCCTCTACCTCAGCGCCGAAGTAGGTCTCGATAGCCGATCGGAGTTCCTGAGCCTGCTTGCGGTATTTGGCAGCCACAGAGGAGGGTTCGCCCAGCTCGCGACAGAGGAAACCGGCCGAGATGAGAGCATCGTAGTAGAGCGATGAGGTGCATAGGTTGGCCTTTCCGGCGGGGAAACGACCTTCGAGCTCGTCGTGATCGGAGGCCACAACGCCTTCGGGCAGCAACTTGCGGTGGCAGTATTCCAGGCACCACTGGATGAGGGGCCAGAGTTGCCGGGCCTCTGTAAGAGAGCCGCGTGCCAGCAGATAGCGACTGGCACCGTATGCAATCATAGCCGCATCGCCCCGGTCGCCTGCACCGTTCCAGATGTCGATGCCCTCGGCAATGATACTGCTGGGGATTGGTTTCCACTCATCGTTCATGAAGCGTGCGAAATGGAGGTAGCTGTTCAGAGCCGACTGACAGCCATACTCGTAGCCCTCGAAGGGAAAGAACGGATTGACGTATTCTGCCTGGTCATTGGCCCAGATGGCTGCATAGTAGCTCTCGCCTCCGGGGCCGTGCATAGGACCTCCTGCCGTCTCATAGATGCTTTCCGAGGCACGCAGCTTGGAGAAGGCAAACATACGGTCGATAACCTCGTCGGGCGACTCCAGGATGAGGTTCGTCTGAAGAGCAGCTGTCAGCTTGCGTCGTGCCTGTTCCTCAGCCTGAGCATCGGGGTTTGCCTCTGTCTCGCCTTTCGCCTGACTATAGGCCTGGATGCTGGCTGAGAACTGGATGCGCTCGCCAGGCTTAAGGATTGCTATAGGACGAGGTACATCGGTCTTGCAGACGAGGGTGTAACTGCCATTGACGCCCTGATCGGCAGGCGTACTGTAAACAGTATGTTCAGTGGGCAACTCAAGTTCGACAGGTCGCTCAGAGTCGTTAATCAACTCATAGCGCTCCATGAGCAGGGGCTGGGTGGTCGAAGGAAAATAAGTGCGTGTCAGGCTTAGCCCCACCTCGTTTAGTCTGCTGGAGACTATCATCATACCCTGGCACAGAGAAATGCTCTTCACACTTTCCTTCGAGATGCGAGCCGCACCTTTAACAACGATGTGCTGAACGGCATCCCAACTGAAGCGGCGCATCAGGCTGGCATGCGTGTTGTTGGGAATGGTACGTAGCATGGGCCAAACCATACTCTTGTTCATAATCAGGCTTCCGTCTGCTCCGACGCCATAGCGCAGC